>CAZLBS010000001.1:0-11188 GCA_964557505.1 uncultured Nitrospiraceae bacterium
GGGACTGCCATGGCGGTGCTGCGGCTAATGTACTCCGTCATGCGGCCCGCGCTTTGGTAGACCTGATCGCGCTTTTCCTGCCAGGTCTGTTGAATGCTCTGCAGCAGCGTGCCAAAGCCGGGCATGCCCATGCGGTCCACCGGTGGAAAGTAGGTGCCGCCAAAAAAGGGCTGGAGTTCCGGCGTGAGGAACACGGTCATGGGCCAGCCGCCGCGCTGGGTCATGATCTGCACCGCCGTCATGTAGATGTCGTCAAGGTCCGGGCGTTCCTCACGGTCCACCTTGATGCTTACGAAGTGTTCGTTGAGGTACTGCGCGATGGACTCGTTTTCGAACGACTCATGCTCCATCACGTGGCACCAATGGCAGGCCGCATAGCCAATGCTTAGGAAAATGACCTTGTCTTCACGGCGTGCCTTCTCGAGCGCCTCCTCGCCCCAGGGATACCAATCCACCGGGTTGTGCTTGTGTTGCAGCAGGTATGGGCTCGTTTCGTGCGCCAAATGATTGGTAAAGGCAGCGGCCTGATCTTTTTGCATTAATGTTTCCCCCGGTTAACAGAAAGGCGCCGTCGGTTAAGCTCAGCCATATCCCCGCATGTGCACAGCATCGCGTGGAAGGCGCCACAGACCTTGCAGTAAACAGCGGAACAGTGGTGCTCTGGCCGCCATTCCACACTGCTACAGGGTACGAAGGCGGCGGTACCTCTGCAGGAGGGGGGCCATAAGCACGGCAGCCCATATCGCGCCATGCTGAATCCAGGCCGTCGCGCTATCCCAAATCGGGGGATAATCGCGGTAAGAGTAGAGGAATACCGTGTAGTAGAGGCCGAGGGCCCCGGACATCACGACGACCCATAGCCGCGGGCGAAAGGCGCTGATCGCTAGGAGTCCGGCGGTATACCAAGGAAACGCCGTCGGCGTCAGCAGCATCCAGACGAGAAGCGTCCCCTGCATGGCGCGGACGAGCTGCAACGGGGCGCCGCGGCCGCGCAGGAGAATCCAGGCCGCCCAGCCGAGAGCGAACGCGGCGACGCAGGCTGCCGCCGCCATCCGGGCGATTCTTGAGGCCCAATCCTCAGAGTCGATCATGTAATCCGACGCGGCCAGGAAGAAGTGAAAAGCGCCTGCGTTCCGCACCCACTGGTCGCCGTAAGCGCGCAGGGACTCGGTGATGCGCTCGAGCCCGACGCCGAGAAAGGGGGCGTAGCCAAGCAAGATGGCCCCGCCGAGAACACACGCCGCCACCAGAACGCGCCGCCCGCCGTTTGGCAAGCGGACCAAGAAAGCAAGCAAGGCCGGTATCAGCATGACGGGATACAGCCGGGCCAAGATGGCCCCTGCCAGACCAAGCGAAGCGACAACCGGGCCCCCATATCCCGGCGCCCGGGACGCCTGCACGCATCCAAGCAACATGACCATGAACATCAAGACCGCAAGACTGTCGGAATGGGTGCTGTTCCAGATCTCTTTGAGAATGATGGGATTCCATACATAGAAGACGGCGTAGCCCGGGGGCAGTGCCAGGCGCTGAAGCACGACTAGAAGCAGCCCCATTGCAGCGACATCATAAAGGCCGAAGATTGCCCGTTGGCCGAGCCAGTCCCAGCCGCCGAGCAGCGCCCCCATCGCGAACGAGGCTTGGGCAAGGGGGGGATAGATCGTGGGCAGGTCCCCGTAACTGATCCTGCTTAAGACCAGCTGTGCCTCCGGCTGCTCCAAGGCCACTTGAAACTCGGGGCGGGCTTGCGCCGCCACGTCATCTGGACGGTGCTTGAACGGATTGATGCCGTGAATGACCGCCTGCCCGTCGAGCACATACCGGTAGACGTCGTTTTCTTGGATGAGATTGGACGGAAAGAGAATCGCCCTTGCGGCTAAGGCAACCACGAAGACGAACACGATCGGCACTGGCCGCTTGCGGAAGACGGCATAGCAAGCGAACGCGAAGCCTAGCCACATGAGCGCGTAGTACACGAGCATCTCGGGGATGGGCCGCGCCGCATGTCCCTGGCCAAAAATGAAACGGGGGCTGATCCAGGTGAGGAGCGCACTGCCGCACAATAAAAGCGTGGCCCCCGCGATCCACGGGAGCCACGCACGAAGCCAAAATTGTCTGCCGCTGATCCCCTCGCCCGGTGTAGCACGTTGTTCGAATGCCATGCTTGAGGGGCTGGAGCGAAGCCTAGCGGCCAGGCGCCTTGATGATTTCAGCCGGTGCGCCATTCGAACTGATCATCCCGATAAGGCATTCGGGCCGGTCGGTATGACCAATGACGGCGGCGATGTAGGTTTCCAACTGTGCGGCCAACAGAATGCGTCCCTCGCGCAACGCCTCCATAATCGCCTGCTCCGCGGCGCCGCCCCGTCGTGCAATCACCATGGCGGCATCATTTCCGCCGCAGGTGAACACAAGCTGCACCACGGTTTCGCCCTCATATGGGATGTATTGGGCGCCATGCAGCACAAGCGGGCGGGCGGCCTGCGCTTCTTCAGGAGGCACAGGCGCAAGCGACAAGCCAATGCCTTGCTGCCGGATGAACTGCTCGACCCGTTCGTGGCTGGAACTGTCCGCGGAAGCCTCCGCGGCCGGCTCGCTCGCGCCGGCAATCTTTAGAAAGGTCGGCGTCGACCGGGTATTTGCGGGCACCAACAGTGCGAACATCAAGAGTGCCGCTGCCGCCAGCGGCAACGCGTACGCCGCCAGGCGCGCCCGGCCAAACCGTGCGCGCTCGGCTTCGGCCCCGGCCTCCCACAGGTCCTGCTGCACACGCTGCCACAATTCGTCAGGGCATGGAGCGCTGCCCGCGACTCGCTCCATAATCAGCGAGTCGAGCACTCGTTCCTGCTCCAACGCAGCACGGCCAGACTCATCGAGGGATTGTTCGAAAGCCTTCGCTTCCTCCAATTCCAACTCGTCATCCAGCCACGCCGACCAGCGCGCATCCTCTTGCCACTTCATTTGCTCACTCCGTTCCTAATCGTACCTTGCCGCCGATGCATTGTTATCGGGGCTTGGAGGCTCCGCATCACCCGGGTTCATTCCCAAGCGATTCTCACGTCAGCCCTCGCCTCGGTTCGAACCTGCCTTCACGATGCCGTGCCCGCGTGCATAGTCGGCCAACTCCTTGCGGAGTTTGGCGCGCCCGCGCGACAGGTGCGTCATCACTGTTCCCGCGGGAATGCCGAGCACTTCGGCGATCTCCTTGTAGGAGAGCTTTTCGACGCCGCGCAACAGGATGCACGACCGCTCGGCATCGCTGAGGCGCTTGAAGGCCTCGACGACTTCGTCGCCTACGGCCTCCATAACCCGCTCAGGTTCCGCGAGCACATCGCCGTACTCATCGGCTGACGGCTGCTCGACGGCTTCCGCCGTTGAATTATCGAGCGACTCCATCGCACGGCTGGTGTGCCGGTTTGCCACGAAGCATTTGTTTGTGATGATCCGGTACATCCACGCCCGAAAGTTTGTGCCAGCCTCGAACTTGTGCAAGTTTTCGTAGGCCGCCAAAACGCTCGCGGAAAAGACATCGTCCGCCTGCTGACGGTCCCATGTCTGGCGCATAATGTACCGGTAAAACTCATCGCGGTGTTTATCGACGAGGGCGATAAACTCCTGCTTGCTCATCTGTTTATTCGGCTGCGCGCTCATTTAATGTCAACCATTGGACACATCGGGGGCCACTGAAGGAAAGCGGAGAAACGAAACCGCCGCCGGCAAACGCAGCTGGCGGCGGCACGATAATGCATTTGCATTGCTCCGGCCGGATGAACGAGCCGTGCTTCGTCAGTCCGCCCTATCCCTGGCGGGCCTTGAAGCGGGGATTTTGCTTATTGATGACATACACGCGGCCTTTGCGGCGGACAATCTTGCAGTTCTTGTCCCGCTTTTTGGCCGTGCGCAGCGACGATACCACTTTCATTTCCAAGCGTCCTTTACGTGTTGTTCGTCCACGTGCGAGCGTAAAGAGTAGAGAAGCGCCAGCCGGTCTGTCAAGTACAAGCATGTGAGCAGGTTAAGGCGCGCCAGGCGTTCCCCCTAACCGCTTGTCATTTTGGAGCGATCGGCTTCGTAGTGGTCGATGGCGGGCACCTTGCGAGCCAGCCGCTCGATGAGAGATTCCGCATCATTAAGGTCGTCGATGAAGCCCGTGCCCCCAGCCTCCAGCACTTTCTCCGACGTCAGCGCGCCCCGCTCGCAGAAGAGAAACACGGGGGTCTCGCTCAAGCCCTTGGACGTACGCAACAACCGGCACGCGTCAAGCGCGCTCACGCCCCCCGGCAGGTTCTGCATGAGCAAGACGGTAGGCACCGTGAGGCGCGCATGGAATAAGCCATCCATCAGATTGTCCATGACCGCGACGTCGTACCCCATGCCGACGAGACCCGCGGTAATGAATTTTACTGCATCACGATTTTCGTGAATGATGAGAATCCGGGGGCTTGCAGGATTGATCCCACGCATCCGCATCAGCGTGCTGCTCACATAAAACTCGACCCCGTACAGATTGGCTTGAAAGGGGGGTTCAAAGGCGCAGCCCAGATAGCAGTTTCCAATGCCCGCTCCGCGGGTGTTCTTGACCACGAGTTGAAGGCCTTCCACCTGAACGCCGTCGGGCAGCATGAAGGACAGGTTCAAGCGTATGCCGACGTTTACCGCGACCGTGCATGTAAGCCCCAGTCCGCCTATGCTCAAGTCCTGCACTTCGCAGGGCACATCCAGCCCGTCGTAGTCGAGCGTGCCGGGCATGGTGCACTTGATCCGTTCATCGCGGCGGACCATCGACGCCCGCACGGATTTCGGCCAACTGATCCGGATATCGGGATTTCGCTTGCTGGCTTGCCAGTCTATCAAGTAGGCGTCCGCCGAGCAGGCCACGCCATCATGCAAAAAACGAAAGCTGCATTCCGCGTTTTCACGAAAGATGATGGTGCGGTCCTGCGTGAGGTACAAGCGCAAAATGATGCAGTTGTTCTTTTGCCAGCCCCGTATCACCGCTTCGTAGCGGGCGCTGTTTTTTCGGTGAGGCTCGGGATACAGAATCACCCGGTTGCCGACGCTCAGATAATTTTCAAAGGATGGGGCTGTCGCCATTCAGACGGCTCCTCGGCTTGCGACTGCGGTTGCATGCGCCAGTTGGGCCTTGCCTTCACGTGGAGGGCAAGCCGCGGGGCGCCAACTGGCAGCGGCGGCGGCATGTGAAGAGGCCGGACCCCGGCGGCCAGACTCCATCCGCATGGGCCGTACGGCACGCTGCTACGCTTCCAACTTCTTGCGTTCGAGTTCGTATGTCTCTATCAACGATACCATGTCCACAAGGGTCTCGATCAGATGCGCGGCACTATCGAGTTCGGGCAGGCATCCATCGATGCCGTAATCCCCGAAGCCATCTGGCCCCGCCCCGTGCGCCCCTCCGAATAGGTAGACCGGCGTGCCGGCCAGGGCCCTGGAACCACGCATCAATCGGCACGCATAGAGGGTTTCTTCATGCGCCGCCGGCAAGTGGACGAGCGTCACCGTGGGAACGGTCAGCCTCGCCTGAAACAGCCCGTCCAGCAGATTGTCCATCACCGCCACGTCGTAGCCATGGGCGACAAGGCCCGATACGACATGCTTGATAAGATGGGGCTCCTCATGAATGACCAAGACCCGCGGACTGGATGGATTGGCGCCCCGCCGCCGCATGAGCGTGCTCGAGATGTAAAAGTTGACCCCGTACAAACTATCCTGTTCAAGCGGTTCGAAAGCACAGCCCATGTAGGTGGCCCCATCTTCCCGCACCTGCGTGTTTCGGACGATCATCGTGACCCCCTCGGCAACGACGCCGTCGGGCAGCGTGAAGGTGATCGCCGCCCGCGAAATGGCGATGGCGCCCAGGGTGGCCTGCAGGCCTAAGCCGCCCTTGCTGAGGTCCAGCACCTCGCAGGCCGTTTCCTCGCCATCACAAGACAACATGCCGGGCATGCTGCAGCGAATGCGCTCGTCTCGCCGCACCATCGCCGCGCGCACCGAGGTAGGCCACGTAATCCGGATTTCAGGGCTGCGCTTGCTGGCTTGCCAGTCGATGAGCAACGCATCAGCCGAACACGCTACCCCATCATGCAGAAAGCGGAAACTGCACTCGGCGTGCGGCCGGAAAATGAGCGTCCGATCTTTTTCTAACAGAAGCCGGAGGCGGATCGATTGCCCCGTGTGCCAGCCGTCGATGACGGCCTGGTAGCGCTGGCTGCCTTTCATGCGCGGGTCGGGATACAGAATCACGCGATTGCCAACATTGAGATACTGTTCGAACGACTGCCCCTTGGTCATTCTTCTGCCTCCGCAAACGGTGTATTTCAGGGTGTAAGTAGAAGTATATGATGAGTTGGCACACAGGGCAATGGCGCCGAAGCAGTACGTTCACGCGTGGCGCCATTTTCGAATGGCGGAAGTGGGACGGCATGCTGCCATCTTCGCATTAAGGCCGTGCAGCATCTTGTAAAAGCTCTTTACATGCCGCACGTCTTTCTATGCTGAGGGCGGTTTAGGTCGCCGCCTTTTGGGCGGAACGCTTAGGCGGGGTATGGATGCCCTGCGCGTGCGCGTCTTCCGCCGCCTCGAGCAGCGCTTCGCTCAGCGTGGGATGCGTGTGAATCGTGCGAATGATATCTTCCACCGTCGCCTCCATAGACATCGCAAGCGCCGGTGCGGCGATGAGTTCGCCGGCCTCCGGCCCAACGATATGCGCGCCAAGCAACTCATCCGTCGTCGCATCGCCCACGATTTTCACGAGGCCGCCGGTTTCGTGCACGGCATGAGCTCGTCCGCTTGCGGCGAACTGGAAGCGGCCCACGCGAACCTCATGACCGGCCTCGATGGCTTCGGCTTCGGTCATTCCAACGCTTGCCACCTCGGGCGAGGTGAAGGTGCATGCGGGCACGACGCGGTAATTCATCACTTGGCGCCCGCCCGTCGCGTTCACGGCCGCCACAATGCCTTCCGAAGAAGCCCCGTGCGCCAAGAGCGTCTTGCCCGTCACATCGCCAACGGCATAGATGCCGGGCACACTGGTCTCCATATACTCGTTCGTCAGGATTTTGCCATGCTTGCCCAGTTCCATCTTCAGGCTGGGATCGATGCATCCAGAATGATATTCACGCCCAATGCCGATAAGGACAAGATCCGCTTCGATCGTTCCGGCATGGGCGCCTTCCAATTCAAGCGTGGCCCAGTTTCCATGGCGGGTCATGTTGCCGACCTTGGTCCCCGCGCGCACGTCCATGCCGCGGCCCGTAAAAATCTGATGCAAGACCGCGGCGATCTCGGAATCCTCGCGCGGCAAAATCTCCGGCATCATTTCGATTAAAGTGACGTGCGCGCCGAAGATGTTCCACACGCTTGCAAACTCGGCGCCAAGGGCGCCCGCGCCGATGACCGCAATCCGCTCCGGCACATGGCCGAGTGCAAGCGCTTCGGTGCTGCTGACGACAAGCTTGCCATCCATCTCGAGACCGGGCAATTGCGCTGGGCTGCTGCCCGCGGCAACGATGATGCTCGCCGCCTCGATGCACTCCTCGCCCACCTCCACACAGCCAGGCGCCGTTACGCGCGCCTCGCCCCGCACCAGTTCGATGCCGTTCGCTTTGAACAGATGCTCTACGCCGCGTTTGTTGGTGTCGATCACCTTGGCTTCGCGTTCCAGGAGCGACCGCAGATTGAGCTTTATCCCGTCAATGTCGAGGCCAATCTCATGGAAATGGGCAGTCTTGCGGTACATCTCCGCCGTATGAATCAGGGTCTTCGCCGGGATGCAGCCCCAGTTCAAACAGACGCCGCCCAGTTCTTCACGCTCGATAACAACGACCCGCGCGCCCCGTTGTGCGGCGCGAATCGCGGCAACGTAGCCGCCCGGACCCGTGCCGATGACACATACATCGCAATGCTTCATGAGGAACAGCGGCTCCTTGTGCGGTTAGAAGTCCGCGGCTTCGAGCGTTTCCTTGAGGGCCGCGAGAAACTGTGCCGCTACCGCGCCGTCGATCACCCGGTGGTCGCTGGACATGGTGACGGTCATCATCGGGCGAATTGCAATGCCGTCGTTGATGACGACAGGCTTGTCTTTGATAGCGCCGATCGCCAGGATCGCACTGTCGGGCTGATTGATGATCGCGGTGAACTGCTCGACGCCGAACGCGCCCAAGTTCGAGACGGTCAGCGTGTTGCCTTGGTAATCGTCGAGCGCGAGCTTATTGGCCTTTACCTTCTCGATAAGCGCCCGGCTTTGCGAGGCAATCTCCTCGAGCGTCAAATGCTGGGCACGTTTCAGCACGGGCACGACCAGCCCTTCTTCAAGCGCAACGGCGATCCCGAGATTGATGTCGCGCACCAACTCGATGTGCTCGCCCGCCCAGCGTGCATTGACCTGGGGAAAGCGCGCGGCTGCCCGAACGCATGCCCTTAACACAAGGTCATTGTAGGATGGGCGGAACTCGGCCAATTGAGTACGAAACGCCACCGAGGCCTTCATGTCGACCTCGACCGTGACGTAATAGTGCGGGGCTGTAAATTTGCTGGCCGTCATCCGCTCGGCGATCACGCGGCGCATCGGCGTCAGGGGAACCGTTTCCACGTCATGCAATGGCGGTGCCGCGTCGAGGTCGGCCTTCATGATGCGTCCGCCTGGCCCGCTCCCTTGAAGCCCGCGAAGGCCGGCGCCACGTTGCTTGGCGGCGGCACGGGCCGCGGGGCTCGCTTTCACTCCCTGAGAAAAACGCAGTACGTCCTGTTCCATGACACGTCCGCCCGCCCCGCTCCCTGCTATCTGGCTGGGGTCGACGTGCAGTGCGGCAGCTGTGGCGCGGGCCCTCGGCGAGACGGCTTGACGGCCCCCGTTGGCCGGCGCTTCTACCGTGCCGGCCGGCGGCGGAGAAGGCGCGGATGCCCCGGGCGCGGCGGGAGATGCAGACTCCGAAGCATGGTCTGGGGACGCGCGGCGCGGCACTTCGGGAAGCGGCTCATCCGCCGTGCCGACAAACGCGATGGGGGTCTTCACCTCGACAAAGTCATCGGGCGGTACAAGTTGCTTACGGAGAACGCCCTCTGCCGTCGACTCGACTTCCAACTCCGCTTTGTCGGTCTGAACGGTGCAGATGGGCTCCCCCATGCTGACCGCATCGCCCTCTTCTTTGAGCCAGCGCACGATGGCCGCTTCTTCGACGGACTGGCCTAGTACGGGCATGAGTACGGTGTGCATCGCTGCTTATCCCGCAATGTCTGTTTGCAGGCGGCTCCACGCCTGCACGATTGCTTTGCCAAGGGGCGACGATTCCTCGACGCCGCTGCACGCCTTCAGCGCCGGCCCCATCCCGTCATTCTCCAATGCGCGCCGCACCAATTGCCAGCGCGGGTTGCTCTCGCACGGGTAGCGGAAGGCCGCCGCGGCCCCCAATGCAATGGCGCTGCAGTCGACCCCTTGCTCGATGCACAGATGCATCGCGCCGAGGAGGCGGTCTTCAGGCTGCAGCTTGCGCATGGGATCGCGCGCCACCCGCTCGATGGTGTCGTGCATCAAGGGGTTGTCGAACCGCTCGGCCAAGCGGTGGGCGAAGGCCTCCAATTCCGCAAACGGCAAGCGATGCCGCTTTTCGATAGCCAGGCATGCCTGCCGCATGGCCGCCTCTACCGTCTGGCGAATCACCGGTTCCTGCATGGCCGCGTCGATGGCCGGAATGTTTCGCAGCGCTCCTAGATAGGCCGTGACCGCATGGGCCATGTTGTGAACGTACAGCTTGCGGGCCTCGTATGCCAGAAACTGCTCGGTAAAGACCGTGCGCTTCAAACCAGGAATCGGGCCGGCGAAGCCGCTCGCGTCGAAATAGAGTTCGTCGACCGCTTCGACTTCCAGCATGAGCGGATGGGCCGCCACGGCCTCAGGGGATGGATCGGGTACGGTGCGGCCTACGCTCGCCTCCACAAATCCCACATGCGAAGCAAGCCAGTCCTTGAGATGCGGCGGCGCCAGGTCCATCACGCAGGCACGCAAGTGTGCCGCGGCGCCCAGCATGTTCTCGACGGCGATGATGTCCAACGGATCGCCAGGCCGCTGACCGGCTCTGGTTACGAGGCCCTCGAGCATTTCGCCCGCGACGGCTTCCAAGTTTTCGCCATACACGGACGCCGCTATCAGCTGGGCTTCGCTGATCGCTTGGGCGATAGCAGCGTCTTCCGACACATGCAGGCACTGGTCAGGCTCGATCCAGATTTCCTCATGGCCAGGCACCAGAAAGCGGAGGGGATACCGTCCATGTTCTTGCATAAGAGCGATGACGCGTTCATCGGAGTCGATGAAGGTCATGCGCCACTCCGAATCACGGTAGACATGCCCCATCAACCCCCGGCCAATGCGGCCGGCTCCGAAGTGCACCACCAGTGGGTTCGCCATCACAATAGCGTCAGGATTCGGTCAAGCGTGTTCGCGCCGGTACGACGCAATCGCGTCGCGCATTAAGCCGCATAAATTGCGTAGATAAATGTCGTTGATAAAATCATCATATAAGACAATGTTCTCGAGCATATCGCGAATTTGGTGGTGCTCGCGCGAGCGGATGCCAAGCGTCGCTTGCTCGACCCGTTCGAGGAAATGCGGCAGGGTCTCGCGGTGGGCCGATTCGAAGCGCGCAACATGGCGCTCGCCCAGCGGGCAGCGCATCTTCCTCAACCCCGTCAGATAACTCAAATGACGCGCCCGTTTTTCAAGCAGCGGCAAGACCTCGTTGAAGGCAAGCGTATCGAGAAAGACACGCGTGCGCGCGGCTTCGGCACGTGCTTGAGCCGCGGCGGCCGGGCCAATCGCCCACGCCCAAAAGGCACGAAGGCCGCCAGCAACGCTCGACGATTCCGCTTGAGGTTCGGCTGACATCGAGCGCGTTTCCTCATAGTGACGATTCATGCTGTCCATACGCGGTGCACCTGCAGGTTATCCTAAGCGCGCACAATACCATTCAAGACAGCTTCATGCAATACCGAGTTGGTCACAATGAGATCCGTGCGCAACTGCCCAAGGGGCACGGGCGAGCCATCCATTCGCGAGGCACGTCCCCCGGCTTCCATCGCGAGCAATAGGCCCGCGGCGTAATCCCATAAGCTCAGGCCAACATGTACGTAGGCTTCGGCCTCACCCGCGGCGACAGCGAGCAGGCCTACAGTCGCA
>CAZLBS010000001.1:11198-26893 GCA_964557505.1 uncultured Nitrospiraceae bacterium
GCAGCCCCTTGCACGCGGATTTGGCCCATGCTGCAGACAAGTCCGCTGAACAATTCGAGGGTCTGCGGGCGGTCTTGCAGCGTCGCGACATCGAGTTCAAGACGCGATGGATGCAATTCGCCGAGCGAGCTGACAGCGATAGGATGCATGCCGCCGCCGGTTCCTGCCGGCATGCGAAAGGCGCCGTTGCCCGCTTCGGCAATAAAGACTTCGTCTGCACCCGGCAAGGCAATGGCGCCTGCCTTGAGCGCCCCGCCCTCCATAAACGCAATCGAGACGCCGAAAACGGGAAACAGGCCCCGAACGAAGTTCTGCGTGCCATCGATAGGGTCGATCACCCAAACGCGCCCCGTGGGATCGTCCGGTATGCGGGCAAAGCCATCCTCTTCCGCAATGAGCTGGTCGCCGGGGAAGCGCTCTTGAATGGCTTTCCAAAGCATGCGCTGCACGCCAAGATCCGCCTCCGTCAACACATCATTCGCGTCGCGCTTGTAGGCAATCTCAAGGTCTGAGCGCTGTTCGTACATGGCCTGTGCGTAGCCGGCCGCACGGCGCACTTCCTCTGCAATGAAGCTGGCTTCTGGGGACTGGAGCATGGCGTTCGCTTTCGCATGTTGGGATTCGCGTCAATCGGAAGGCGTACTATGTGCCGGAGCCTAAAGGCCTGCCCCGCACCAATGCAATTCGCGCATGGCGCGGAGGGGCGGCTTGTGCTCACGCGCGGCGGTACGGCATGCTTGAGCGAAGCGCAAGACAGGAGGGCTGCTCCCGATGTTTGGCAGGGCACGTATCGCTGCTCGCGTCCTCGCACTGATTCTGCGGCGCACGCGCGAAAGCGGGCTGCAGTCGGGCTGGACCTGTGCACGAGCCTTTTTCTTGAACGGAATGGTACGCCTTCGAAACCGTTTCGGACCGAAGGACGCCGTGGCCTGTCCTTGTTGCGGATGGCAGGGCGCGCAGTTCCGGGTCATCGATTGCGGCAAGTTCATCGTGCCCGATGCGGAATGCCCGCAATGCTACGGCCACGAGCGGCACCGCATGCTCCACTTGTACTTTATGCGCCACGCGCCGGGATTCTTGCAGCCCGGCGCATCGGGCTGGCTGCTCTATTTTGCACCGGAACATCACTTGAAGCCCTTCCTGGAAAAGGCGCCTCATCTTCGCGTGCTCAACACCGATGTCGACGCGGGGCGTACGCTCTTGGGCGAAGGGCCGCGCATGGTTAGCGACATGGAAACCCTGCCGCTTGCCAGCGAAAGCGTCGAGGGCATCATTTGCTTGCATGTGCTGGAGCATGTGCCGAACGACGCCAATGGCATCCGCGAGCTGCACCGCGTGCTCGCCCCCGGCGGCGAGGCCATCATCATGGTGCCCTTCATGATGGACCAGACCGAGACCGAGGAGTATGGCCGCCCCATACCCGATTGGTTCGATCACGTGCGCGGCTACTCGCCGTTAGACTTCAAACACCGCCTGGCGCCATTGAGCTATGACGAAGTTTACCCCGCCGATTTCCTATCGCCGGAGGAGATTCAACGCTACAAGGTGCCCGACAGCCAGGTCATCTACCGGTGCCGCCGGGCAGCTGTACAGGAAAGCTCCAAACTGGCGCAAGCGCAAGCATAAGGCGCGCCTTACTGGCTTCATCCAGCGCAGCAAGCGGAAGCTTGCGGCCCGTCCACAGCCAGCCCTCGAATTCGCTTCAGCTCGCTAGCCTTTCAGCCCAGACATGGCAATGCCTTGGATAAACGTGCGCTGTGCCAAGAAGAACAGGGCGATAATCGGCAGGGTCATTACGGTGGTCATGGCCATGAGCGGGCCCCAGGCGCTCTCGTGGTTGCTTTGGAAATTCTGCAGGGCCAGGGCCAGCGTCCACTGCCGGTCATCTTGCAGATAGATGAGCGGATTCAGAAAGTCGCCCCACTGGAAGAGGAACATGAACAGCGCGGTGGTGGCGAGCGCAGGCTTGGCCAGCGGCAACACAATGCGCCAGTAGATGCCGAATTCGCTGCACCCATCGATGCGCGCGGCGGCGCTCAATTCATGCGGAATCCCCATGAAAAACTGCCGCAACAAAAATATATAGAAGGGCGTGCCGAGGCAATACGGCACAATGAGCGGAAGAAACGTGCCGGTCCATCCCAACTCGCGGTACAGGACGAAAAGGGGGATTAGCGTTACCGTATACGGCATCATCATCGTGCTGATGACGAGGAGAAACAGCACGTTCCGCCCGCGCCATGGGATGCGCGCAAAGCTGTACGCAACCAAACTGCACGAAAGAAGGGTGCCCAACACCACGGTGCAACAGATGAATAGGGTGTTGCGCAAGTTCAGCCCGAAGTCGATCATCTCGAAAGCGCGCGGATAATTCTCCCAATGGATCCCGAGTTGCTGGAGCGCCTCGAATTCCTCGCTCCACACCTCGAAGCGTTCGCCCTCGACTTCAATGACCGCCTGTCCGCGCGAGGTAAATGCAGGCTCCCCGCTTATATCGAGTACGCGCACGCCTTCCTTCCCATTGAAGCGGATGATGGCGCGGCCCTGCTCGTCAAGCCGTTCAGTCGTCGGCAGCCATTGGGGCGCTTCGCCCGAGCGCACGAAGATCCGCGATTCGTGTTTGAAGGAGGTCGACACCATCCACAGGAATGGCGCGGCGAAAATGGCCGCGAATACGCACAAGGCCGCGAACCGCGCGATGTTCAGCAAGCGCCTATCCGCCATGGTAATGCACCCAGCGCCGCGAGCTGAACATCACGGCGGCTGTCAGCGAGAGAATGAGGACGAACAACATCCAGGCCAGCGCGCTCGCATAGCCCATGCGCAAGTAGCTGAAGGCGTTTTGGTACAGGAACAGCGCATAGAACAGGGCGCTGTCGGCGGGCCTCCCCGTACCCGCCGTCATGATGAACGCCTCCGTGAAATACTGGAACGACGTAATCAATCCCATCACCAAATTGAACAGAATGACCGGCGTCACCATCGGAATCGTAACGTGACGGAACTTCGTGAGGGGCCCCGCACCGTCAATTTCCGCGGACTCGTACAGCTCCTGCGGCACGTCGCCCAGGCCGGCCAAGAAGATCACCATGGCCGTCCCCACGCCCCAATACGTCATCAACACGAACGAGGGCTTGGTCCAGTCCGGGTCTGCTATCCAGCCGGGCGTATTGACAATCCCAATCTGGTGCAAGAAGCCATTCAGCAAGCCGCTGTCCGGATTAAAGATCCACAGCCACAACACGCTCGACGCCACGATGGGCACGATCGTGGGCAAAAAGAAGATCGTCCGGAAGACAGCCCGGCCGGGAATGGGTTTGTGCACCAGCATCGCGAGCGTCAAGCTGAGCGCCAGTGCCCCGGGAACCGCAAACGCGGTGTACGCAAGCGTATTGTAAATGGCCGTCCAGAACCGCTCGTCTTCAACGAAGATGGTGCGGTAATTCTCGAGACCCACCCAGACCGGCGCGGACACCACGTTGTACTTGGTGAAGCTGAAGTAGAGGCTCGCCGCGAAAGGATAGACGACCAGAAACACCGCGCCCAGCAAGTACGGCGAAGCGAACAGCAATCCGTTGCGCAGATTGCGGCGGTCTTCGCGCGTCATCGGCTGAGGCGCTCCAGCTGCGCGCGCTTCCGGCGCAATTCAGCGTTCGCCTTTTCATGCACCTCGCGAATGGCTTCTTCCGCGGCATATCCGCCATACAGCACGCGTTCGCGCGACTGATACACCCGGTCGACGAAGTACTGCGTGGCGGGCGTCGTTGGAAACGGTTGCGTCGGCTTATCCAGCAGCGCCTTGACGAACACGCTGAACTTCGGGTCATCGATGAAGCGCGGCTGCATGCACTCGTCTTTGCGCGGCGGCACGTTGTGAATGGCCTTGTTGTAGTCGCTCGCCGGTGAAGGGCGTCCATCCGGGCGGGGTGAATAAAACCAGTAGAAGAACTTCATCGCCGCCTCGGGATTCGGCGAGCCTGCCGGGATGCAATCGAGCACGCAACCGGGCGAATATGACCGCGGCGGCGCCCCCTCGGGCTGGGGCATCGGCGCCACCCCCCAGTCCAGCTCCGGCGCGAAACGTGGGATGAATGTGCACTGCCACTCCCCTTCAAGCGACATCGCGACACGCCCCGTATAGAACGGATTCTGAGCGCTTTGGTATCCCCCGCCGCCCGCCGAGCCCGCGAAAAAAGTGTCGATATCCGACTGCGGCAGGGCATAGGGCGGCGGGTCGGGATCGTCTGGATCAAGCTGCCAACTGCCTTGCCACTCGAGCGCCGCGATCAAGCGCGGGTCCAGGTCCGGCACAAACTCATCACGAGCCGGATCATACCAGGTGCCCCCGAACAGCACGCCCCACATGTGCGTCATGTCCCACGGGATCCATGGCAAAAAGCCGATGGTCTTGATCGTGCCATTCTCGTCGTAGGTGGTCAGCTGCGCCGCGTAGGCCTCGAGTTCCTCAAGCGTCCGCGGGGGGCGGTCTGGATCCAGGCCGGCACGGCGGAATATCGCCTTGTTCCACACCAGGCAATACGAGTCGTTCATCGTCGGGATGCCATAGAGCCGTCCGTTGATGGTCACGCTGTCGATGGTGTGCTCAAAGAATCGCCCGGGGTGCAGATACGCGTGCCCCTCCATGAAGTCCGTCAGGTCCATGAAGCAGCCCTGATAGCCGAGCGTCGCGAGCGTATTCGCGTCCAGGCTGCAGATATCCGGCGGGGCCCCGCTCGAGATGGCCGTCAGCAGCTTCTCGATTCGCCAGCCGATGCTCAGCGTCCGGACGTAGATTTCGTCTTGGCTCGCGTTGAATTCATCGATGAGCTTGTTGCGCTCGTCGTGTTCAAAGCCTTGGCTGCGATCCCAGTACGTGATGATCGTACGGCCTTCGGCGACCGCCGCGCGTTCTGCCGGCGTCGTCGCCTCGCGCGGCCACAACACCGCCAGCAAGGCCACGCCCGCCACGGCAATGACGGCCCGCTGCAATGCCTCTCGCGTGTTCATGCTCGACAAAAAGGCCAACCGCTGTCCTCAGCCCAGAAAGACCACGCCGCCAAGCGGCTCCCATGTGGCCACCCCCAAGTATGCACGGACTCGGCCTGCGATTCCACGAAGCCGCAACGCCGTGTTGAAGCTCGATGAAAATATCCCCTTGACAACTCGTTAGAAATGTCCCCTTGGGCGCAGTCTTCTTTTGGGAGGCAGGGAGCGCCATGAGACTGTGGCTGATGAGTTGTAAGGAGCGTGCTCGGAAGGGCGTACTTGAGGATGTGGTATCGGGCCGGTTCACGACGGTTGAGGCGTCGTCTTTGATGGGGGGTTATCGTACCGCCATGGGAAGCGGCTGATGGCGCTCAACACAGTTCAAGCGAGATCTGCGGCGTTGCGCAACAAGCAGGTTCGTTACGCGATAATCCGGCAACTCCCATTCGGGCTGGGAGAGCGCTGCCGAACCTGTCTTCCCGCTTGGGGTCCAAGAGGGCGGCTGGGCGATGGAAGCCCGGCCAAGCTTAGGAATATCACACCAGCACTGGAGGATGGTTGCCATGCGTCTGTTTGTGACTCGCAAAACTGCCTTACAGCCCTTGTTGTGGGCATGCGCCTTAATGCTTGTCCTATCCGGACACGCATTCGCACGTTCGGCCGAGGCGGTTACTGAAGGCTCCCTAACCGCAATCGGCCCCGAAGGCGAGCCCTTGGGCCCATGTCCGCTAAAGCACACGAATGTCGACGCGTCCATCGTTGGCTTTCTCGCCCGGGTTACCGTAACTCAAGCGTTTGAAAACCCCTATGAGACCCCCATCGAAGCCGTCTATACATTTCCACTTTCTGAGAAAGGCGCGGTTGATTCGATGGAAATGCGCATCGGCGATCGCGTCATCCGGGGCGTCATCAAAGAGAAAGACGAGGCGCGGGAGATTTACGAGGCGGCCAAGGCAGCGGGACAGCATGCGAGCTTGCTCGATCAAGAACGCCCCAACATCTTCACCCAATCGGTCGCCAACATCATGCCCGGGGAATCCATCGACATTACCATTTCGTACGTCGAATACCTCGATTATGACGATGGGGAGTATACGTTCTCGTTCCCGATGGTTGTCGGTCCACGATACATTCCGGGTACTCCAACGGGGCCTTCTCAGCCTACTCAACTTGGGCGCCGCGCGGGGCCCGATGCCACCGGGCAGACGCCCGATGCAGGAAAGATCAATCCCCCGATCACGCCAGAAGGCGCCCGCGCCGGGCATGACATTAGCCTGACGGTACACCTCGATGCGGGGGTGCCCTTAATCAGCATCGATTCGGAATTGCATGAAGTCCACGTCGACCGGCTCGGAGGGGCCGCGGCGCGCGTGGCACTCCAGAATCAAGCGGAAATCCCCAACCGCGACTTCGTCCTGCGGTACAAGGTGGCGGGTGAGGACATCGGCGATGCGCTGTTGCTGCATGAAGACGAGCGCGGCGCTTTCTTCACGCTCATCATGCAGCCGCCGGAGCGCGTCGAAGCCAGCGAAGTGACGCCTCGCGAGCTGTACTTCGTGGTCGATTCCAGCGGCTCGATGAACGGATTCCCGATCGAGAAGGCGAAGCACGTCATGCGGCAATGCATCGAACAGCTCGGTCCGCAAGACACGTTCAACCTCATGTCCTTCGCAGGCCACGTCACCACGTGCTTCGAACATCCTGTCCCCAACACGGAGGCCAACCGCCAGCAGGCGCTGAACTACCTTCAGAATCTACAAGGCAGCGGCGGCACGGAAATGATGGCCGCAATCAAGGCCGCGCTCGGCCACGGGCGGAATGCAGATGCGCAGCGGCTGCGCGTCGTCTGCTTCATGACAGACGGCTATGTAGGCAACGACATGGCCATTCTCGGGGCCATACAACAAGCGCCGCCAAACACCCGCGTCTTCAGCTTCGGCATCGGCAACAGCGTCAATCGCTTTCTGCTCGAGAACATGGCCGTCGAAGGACGCGGCGCAGCCGAGATCGTGACCCTCGAGAGTGAAAGCCAAGCAGCCGCCGACCGCTTTTGGCAGCGCGTCCAATCGCCCATTTTGACGGACATCGGTCTTACAGCAACCGGCATCGAACTCGAAGAGACATACCCGCGGACCGGCGCGATCCCCGATCTGTTCGCGGCCACGCCGCTTATCGTCACCGGGCGGATCGCCGCTGGCAGCGAAGGCGCCTTGACGGTCACTGGAAACACGCCTGCAGGCGCCTTTTCGCGTGAGATTGCGGTGGACACGACGAACCTCACTGAAGGCTACGGAGTTCTGGCAACGCTCTGGGCCCGCAAACGTGTCGACTTCCTCATGCGCAAGGACTGGCAGGGCATTCAATCCGGCAAGCCGGCAGACCGCATCAAGGATGACATTCTCGAACTGGGCTTGGGCTACAACCTGCTCACGCAATACACCAGCTTCGTCGCTGTCGAGGAGAAAGTGGTCAATGAAGGCGGCGTGACCAAGACAGTCGAAGTGCCTGTCGAGATGCCGGACGGCGTGAGCTATGAGGGCGTCTTCGGCGATGAATATGCGCAACGAACAACCATCGGCGCTGGTGCATCTGGCATGGCCTTGCAGAGCGCGACACAGTCTTCCGCCCGAGTTGCCAACGCGGCGCGGGGCTCAGCCAAGCCGGCCCCGTTGCCCACGCCGCCACCGCCGCCGATGCCGCAAACTCCCAGCGAGCGCGATGCCGCCGAAGCGGAAGTGGCCGGGGATGGCATCAGCCGAAACGAATCGGAAGATGCGCAGGTTGAAGATTGGATGGCCAAGCTGGACGTGGGGGTTCAGGCCCTGGCCACAGGCAAAGAACATGACGCTGCGGCGGCGGATGGCAAGGCACGGCTCGTCATCGAACTTACGGCGGATGGCGAAGCCGAACTGGCTGCCCTTCGCGCGCTCGGCGTCGACATCGTTAGCCACGCCCGCAGCGGAAAGCGGCTGCTCGCACGCGTCCCTATCGGCCAGCTTGAACAACTCGCTAAGAAACCCTTCGTCAAAGCCATTCGGCTGCCGTAATCGCCGGCTGCCAAATGGAACGCGCCCTCCCAGGCTTCAAACCTGGGAGGGCGTATCGTATGCTTTCCATATCGCAAACACAGAAAGTCTATCGCATCCCGCGTTTGGCAATCGTAATGCGATTGGTGGCGGCACGTTCCCGCGCCTTTTCAAGGGCATCGCGCGCACGCATCCGGCTGTACATAAAGGTTCTGTCGGCAGGGGCGCGCGGGCGCCGTGCCGGAGGCGGGGCGTCCGTTTCTCCAAGCAACTCTCGAAGCTTGCGCGCTTCCTCGTCGATGGCATCGCCCAACTGCCGGTTCAGCCTGATGGCATGCTCCGCGCACAAATCCATGCCGTTGACTGCAGGGCGGGTACACCATAGGCATGCGGGGCGAAGCTGAACGGCCCGCCGCAGCAAGGGCGATTCCCGCACGAGGCTGGCCGCGTCTTCTTCAGACACGCCCGCTGCTTCCGCCAACTCAGCCAATTGGTAGGTCCCCTGCTCGAAGGCCCACTCGAGTTGCTCCAGCGCCGCCATGCGCTCGCTATAACAGCCACCGCACCAGTCGTGTCCTTCCATCGGCACGCAAACGCGGCCTTTCCGGCGGCAATACTTCAAGCGGGGCAGCGCGCACATTATGGTTGAGCCCCTTGCCGCCCTGCCGCCGAGACCTGGCTTTCGCTTCGCAGCGCTTCCGCCACCCGTTCGACTTTGGCGTGCAACTCGCGGACGCTCCCCGTGTTGTGAATCACCCAGTCCGCCGCCGGCACTTTCCGGGATGGATCCCCCTGCGCACGGATGCGGGCCCGCGCGTCTGCCTCATGCAGTCCGCGGCCTTCCTTGAGCCGCTCGAGCCGCACAGCCTCCGGAGCCAGCACGAGGATCAAGCCATGCAAAAAGGATTCCTTGCGTCCCTGCTCCGCCAGCAGAGCCGCATCGACGATCACCTCGCGAAAACCTTCCTGCGCGTACCGCTCGCACCGTTGCATGATCTCCATGAAAATTGCGGGGTGCACGATGCCATTGAGCGTTTCCCGCGCCGCGTCATCCTCAAAAACACGGCTGCCGAGCTTCTCGCGATCCACTGTTCCGTTCGTCAAAATGCCGGGACCGAAGGCTTCGATAACCGCTTCTTCGGCAATGCCGCCTTTTGCGATGACGTCATGGCCCACGCGGTCCGCATCGATCACAGCGAAGCTTAGTTCCGCGAAGTGGCGTGCCGCCTCGGTCTTTCCGCTGCCCGTGCCCCCCGTCAGGCCATATACGCGCACGGAATGCATGGTGACAATCTCCCTGCCCGGCGGCGTAGCCGCCTTGCTCCACGTCCAGTGTAGCATGCGGTTCAGCCGGCCAGCGGAAGTGCCTTGACTTGCAACGTCAGGAAAGCCAGCATTCCAGTGGAGGAAACGCGCACGCATGTTTAGAGGCAGCGATGCAGGCAGCGGACAATCCCAGACCAGCAAGGGCCCCCTGCGCCTCGGGGCGCCAAGTACGTTCTTTGCCCTGCCATTGCTGGCGCGGCTTGGTGAACAGCCCGGCGTCGAGTTGGCATATGGCACGCCCGCAAGCCTCTTGAACGACGTACGGGATTCCGTGCTAGATGCGGCCCTTCTCCCGCCCTTGGACTGCGTGCGCGTGCCCTACGGCAAGATCATTCCAGGCGTCGGAATTGTCGCCAACGGCCCGGCGCGGACGGAGCGCATATACCGTCCGGAAGACCACGACCCGAGAGCGCCGGTGCGCCTGCTCGCAGCGCCCGAAGAGGCATCGGGTTATGTCGATGCGGCACGCGTCGCCCTTGCCATGGCAAGCGGTGAATTGCCCGATTGCTGCCCCATTCGGGAAGGGCAGCCGCCCCCGTCCGAAGCCGATGCCCTGCTCGTCACGGGCGCCCTGGCCGAGCCCGGTCTAGAAGGATGGACATGCGCGGCGGATGTTGGCAGCACGTGGCACGCGCAGACTCAACTGCCCCTGGTGCTCTCCATGTGGGTTGGCCGCTTAGGCGTGGTGGTCAGCCGCTTACGGCATGTGACCGCCCGCGCGAGCCAGGAAGGGGCCGGCCAACTCAGCAGCATCGCCGAGGCATGGCTCGAAGGCGGCGAGCCGCAGGTGGCGGAGCATCTGCTGCATGGCCTCGCTTATGTCGCCGCAAGCGAGGCCATGGATTCCGTCCACATGCTCCTCGCCCAAGCCAAAGCCTACGGACTAGCGGGGGATTCGGCGGCTGTGCGGCTGTGCTGAATGCCCCTTCAAGCACCTGGCTCAGCCCTAGTATTCGTCGATGCGAATAACCACCGCCCCTTGGCACATCAGCGGAGTGTTCATGGTGATGCGCAGGGTCTGCTCCCGCTCTCCGGGAAGAAAGCTATGTTCGAACTTCTGATCGCCATCGCCTCCGCGAACGGTGACGGCACTCCGTCCAATCCGCTTTGGAACGCTCAGCATGAAAGTTTTCACGGTCACGGGCGTGTCGAACTCCAGCCGGACATTCTGCTGGTACTTTGGCCGCCGGCTTTCCCGGTACATGAGATGCCCCATGCAAATCGGCGTAAATATCGGAGCCTTTAAGCTCTCGATGCCTTCGGGCAGGCGGGGCCGCAACCACAAAATATTTTTCGCCGCGTTGAACATGAAGCCCAGCAACGCGAAGAAAACATGCCAGATGGCCGGCGCCGAGACATGCCGGTCCGCTCCGTGGGCCATTGCGGTGTGTTGATCGAGATCCCATCCCATGGGCCAACAGAACGTCCGGTTGCCCTCTCGGCAAATAAGCTTCTGTGCCGCCTTCGCCACGGCAACCCCTGCCTCGACATTGCCGGCATAGAGCTGCAGGCAGCCGTAGTGCGTCATGGAGTAGAACGGCCAGAATTGATAAAAGGGCCCGGCCTGCATCCCGCCCGGACTGGTGATCTCCCGCACGGCCCCGCCCTCCACTTGGTTGCGCCGCGCGATCGCCTCAAGCGCGGCGCGCGTGCGTGGCTCATCGAATAGAGCACCCATGCACAGAAAGTGCGCATACCAAGCGCCAGCCAGTTGGCCACAATGACAGCTGATTTCCTGGGCGCTGTCGTGCCGGTTCGCCGTCGTGTCGTAAGAAAGGCGGTAGAACTGATCCGCATCAATCCAGAGCGCCTCATCAAAGCGTGCGATGGCCTTTCCAAGCACGCGCTCCCATTTTTCCGCCTCGTCCTTTTTGTCGAGGGCTTGCGCCATGAGAATGTAGGCATTGAGCGCCGCTATCCAAAGACTGCTCGTGTACGCCCGGACGTCATACACCTCGCGCTCTTCGCTGGTGTCTGGCTTGGCCCCGTGCTCCGGCAGCCCATCCTGATCCAAGTCGTGCGATGCCGTATGTGCAATCACTTCCTGCAAGCGCGGAAACAGCCGCACCAATGGCGCCCGCCGCCCGGTCATCAAGAAATCCCGGTAGGCGGTCAAGATGAATTTTGGACCTAGATCAATGAGTTCGACGGGCTGATCGCCGTGACTTGGCTCGGCGATGGATTCCTTCCCCATGTACCGGTACACCCGCCCGGGAGCATCGGGATCCTTGGTGCGGGCGATGTGCCCCATCTCGCGTTCTTGCAGTTCGGGAAAGAACAGCAACGTGCTGAGCGAGCTGTGAAAACGCCGTTCCAGGCATCCCGTTTCTGGGGCCGCCGGGGATTCCATCAGCGAAAACTCGCCGCTTTGGGTGAAGACCGAATTCGTCGTCAGGACGCTGTTGCTGTTGATCAGCATGGCCGACAGCCAACTCGGCAGCGACGACCCGCTGATGCGTTCCTGCCAGGCGCGCACCGACTTCAGGAAGTACTGGTGGTGCGATATGGCCCGCGCGGCGATTTCCTGAGCATTGACGCCGAGCACCGTGTAGGCGTTGCCTTGATCGGCCCCGTTGACAACATAGCGCGGCGCATGCCACACGAGACAGAACAGCATCTCGCGCGTGGCCCGCGGGCCGACCGTACAGGAGGTAGCCACGGCGCCACACCACGCCGTCTCAGACGCGGAGAATTCCCCTGGGAGTTCGCCCTTTTTCTCGTAGTGCTCCCAGAAATTGCGGACGGAGTCCGGGTCCTGCGGGTCCCAACTGGCCACGCTCGTTCGTTGCCCTTCCCCGTGCAGCGCCGCCAACACATAAGCAGCATCGGCATTCTCGCGGACTTCTTCGCGTCCGAATTGCAAGCCAATCGCCAGCGCGTTTTCCGCCGCGTCCTCTGAATCTACGCCGGCTGCTTCCGGCTCGAGCGCATAGCCCTGAATCGGCCCACGCTCCGCCGGATAGCTGGCGCGCTTGCAGCCCGATAAATTCTCCCAATTCAGGAGGGCGCTGACCTTCAACGGCTCATCGCTTCGGTTGCGAAAGCGCGCGGTAAAGAAGACGACCGGAAGGCTGCTCGCTTCAATGTCATACGGAATGATGAGGCCGGTCGGCAGCCAATGCATTACGCACGGCATTTCCGGCACCTGCACGCGGTAGTCAGCGGACGGGTAGAGCGCGCGGTATTCGAGTTCGCCTGGCGCCAGCATGGCCCCGTCGAGCGGCGCGGCGGGCGGAGGAGCCCCATCGGGCGCAGGCAGTGCGGCCACACGCGTCCAAACCTCCTTGCCACGCTGCACGCGGAATGCAAAAAAGGCATGCCGTGCAAGGGCGATGCGCTCTTGCGCGGTGCGGTTGTTGTTGATCGTGATGTTGCGAAACCGGCCATCGGGGCCGAATTCAATCGCCCCAGTGCCGATGCCGCCCGCTGGAACCCCGGCGGCCGGGTGCCGTCCCGCGGCGGGCTTTTCTGGGGCGCCCCCATTCATGGCAGGGTCCGCTCAGCTTTCCGGCAAGGACACAGGCCGCGTCATGACCAGCGCGTCCTCATTCGTCTTTGGGTAGTAGCCGCGCCGCCGCCCAGTCGCCTGAAAGCCGCTTGTCGCATAAATATGCCGTGCAGGCAGGTTGGATTCTCGCACCTCCAATGTCAGGCTGGCGGCCCCCGCGGCTTCCGCCCGGCTGATGAGATGATCCAAGAGCACGCGCCCCAATCCCTGGCCGCGGGATTCCCGGCGGACGGTCAATGTCGTAATGTGTGCTTCGTCGAAAGTGAGCCAAAAGCCGCAATATCCGATGAGCCAAGCGCTGCCCATAGCGGCGTCTACGTGCGATAACGGACTCCGGATTTCGTCACGAAACATGCCGCGCGTCCAAGGCTCCGGATACGCCTCGACCTCAATGCGCATCACCTCGTCAAGATGCGCTTCCGCAAGCGGTTCGAAATGCAGCGTGTCTGCCTGCTGCCAAGCATGTCCAACCCGCGCCACCTTTAGTGCTCGGCGGCGGCTGGGCGCGCCGGCGGGTTGGTTTCGGCCTGCGAAAGGCGCAAATAAACCGGCGACGCGGCGGCCGGGTCGGTTTCTGCGCCGGCCTCAAGACGTTCGGCAGCGGCCTGGGCAATGCCTGCTCCACGAACGCCAAAGGATGCCGGCAGGATCCGGGCGTCAGGAAGGGCTTCGCGGATCACATCGGAATAGCGCACAGCGCCATCCCCGATGAAAACAGGACGTGCCGGCGCATCAGCAAGCAACGCTTCCATGCTGCAGACCTGATCGCCGCCGAGCCGCATGGGCGGCCCAGATTCAAACTCAAACCAAGCACCAAACACTTCATTCATTTTGGCATCGAGCGCGGCGCATACCGGGCCATCCGAAAACCCGTGACTGCGTACCAGCGCATCCAGCGTGGGCACAGTCACAAGAGGTAACGAGAGACCCTGCGCCAGGCCTTTCCAAGTCGACACGCCAATGCGAAGCCCCGTAAAGGAACCGGGACCAATCGTCACCGCCAAGCAATCAATGTCCGCAAACCTCAAGCCCGCCTGGTCCAACAAGAATTCGGTCGCCTCGAGCATGCGTTCAGAGTGCCTGCGGCCGCACTCGCCGCAGTACTCAGCCAGCACATGCGTTCCTTCGCAGACGGCAAGGGACAGCAGCGAGGTGCTCGTATCGGCAGCCAGCAATTTCATACAGTCGTGCGCCAACGGGGCCTTTGTTCTCTTGGTGACCTAACGTCGTCCGAACGTTGCCGGGTGGCATCCCCCCTGGATACCAAGTGGCGGTAGCATAGCAGGAGCACGATGGGGCGTTCGCCCTCCGCCCTGCGCATGGAACCTAAACCGCTAAAATGGAAGCCGCGTGGGTTCCTCTTTGGGCGCCTCTTCCCGGGGCGGCGGCACATCGGGCGCGGGCCGATAGGGCGGCTGCTCGCCAGCGGGCTCGGGCTCACGTCGGCCCCGCTCGCGCGGAGGCGGCGGATTCGACACGACCTCCTTCATGAGCTTGCCCGGCCGAAAAGTGACGACGCGCCGCTCTGGAACTGGCACCTGCGCGCCCGTCCGCGGATTGCGGCCCATGCGCGAGGCCCGTGTCTTCACCTCGAACATCCCGAAATCCCGCAACTCCCAGCGCTCGCCCTGCGCCAAGGTGCGCGACACGCTGTCGAACGCTCCCTCGATGACTTTGGCGACATCACTCTGGGTCATGCCGAGCTTGTTGGCCACCCGGATGACCAGATCGCGCTTGGTCATCGTCACCGCGCATACCCCCTTCTCGCTCGCTTGCGGGATTTAGACCCGTCCTGCTTACCTGATGCGCAGTCTTGCCGCGCGCCTTGGCGAGCATTATAACGGCAAGCATGCGATGTAACAACCCTTTCTGTCACATGCAGTTAGAACATCGCGAAACACCGCGGAGGGCAAGAGATTTGCGCGGACGCCCAGGGCGAACGGCAGACCGCGCCCATGGGAATGTGCATTGCGGCTGGATTTGGCATACGCGTATACTTTCGCCTTTACGCTAAGGAGTCGACGTTTCGATGCCGCCTGAGATGCAAGAAATGATTCGCGACGGGCTCATCATGTACGTGTGCCTGCTGTTCGCCCTTTCTGTGCACGAAGCCGCACATGCATGGGTGGCCGATTTGCGCGGCGACGACACCGCCCGTCATCTTGGCCGGATCACGCTCAATCCGATTCCCCACATCGACCCGTTCGGCACGGTGATCATGCCCATCGTCATGCTGATCCTGCCCTTCCCCTTGCTCTTCGGCTGGGCGAAGCCGGTCCCGTTCAATCCGTTGCGCCTCAAGAACATGCGGCTGGATCCGGTCTGGATTGCCCTGGCGGGTCCCGCCTCGAACGTCTTGCTCGGCGTGCTGGCAGCCGTGCTCCTGAAGATTGCCCTGCTCGTTGCGGGACCCGCAATACCCGAACCAATCGTCGAACTGGTCTTCTACCTGGTCCTGATCAATGCCATCCTCTTTCTGTTCAACCTGATTCCGGTGCCCCCGCTGGATGGTCACCATGTATTGAATTACTTTCTTCCGCCCAAGGGGCAAGAAGTGATGGCCTCGATTGGCCCGTTTGGCATTCTCATCGCGCTAATCATCGCGCAATATGCTTTGGATGCCCCGCTTGTGTTCCTCATCAATCTTTTCTACACGTTCATCATCGGCTGATTGCCGCCCATAGGAAGGACGCTAGATGGCTGCCGCTGACAATGGCATTCCAAAGAAGTACCAGCCCCACGCGATTGAAGAGCACTGGCTCGCGCAATGGGGCGGCGAGAAGCTGTATGCGTGGGATCCAGACCCCTCGATTCCCCGGGAGCAAACCTTTGCCGTAGACACCCCGCCG
>CAZLBS010000001.1:26903-41530 GCA_964557505.1 uncultured Nitrospiraceae bacterium
CCCGCCGCCCACCGTCAGCGGCTCGCTTCATGTAGGGCACATGTTCAGCTATTCGCATCAGGACTTCATCGTCCGGTTTCAGCGCATGCGCGGGAAGAACATTTTTTTTCCCATAGGCTGGGACGACAATGGACTGCCCACGGAGCGCCGCGTTCAAAACGCGTTCAACGTCAAGTGCGAGCCGCATTTGCCCTACGACCCAGACTTCAAGGCGGAGCGCGGGCGAAAGGGCGACCCCCAACCAATCAGCCGGCTCAACTTCATCGAGCTGTGCGAAGAATTGACCGCCGAGGACGAGCAAGCCTTCAAGCACCTATGGACGCGCCTGGGCATGAGCTACGACTGGTCGCTCGAATACGCGACTATCGACGAGCATTGCCGGCGAACCTCCCAGCTCAGCTTCCTCGACATGCTCGAAAAGGACGAGGTCTATCAGGCGGAAGAGCCGGTCATGTGGGATGTCGACTTCCAGACGGCCATCGCCCAGGCGGAAGTCGCCGATAAGGAACGGCCCAGCGCCTATCACTTCCTCAACTTCGCAATCGAAGGAAGCGATGAGCAGATTGTGATTGCCACGACGCGCCCGGAACTGCTGGCAGCTTGCGGCGCCGTCCTTGTGCATCCAGAGGATGACCGCTACCAACATCTCGTCGGCAAGAACGCGATCACCCCGCTCTTCCACGCCCCCGTCCCGATCATGGCAGACGAAAAAGCCGACCCCGAAAAGGGAACGGGCATCGTCATGGTCTGCACCTTTGGCGACCAAACCGACATCGAGTGGTGGCGGCAATTCAAGTTGCCCTTGCGCCAAATCATCGGACGGGATGGCCACCTCCTGCCCGTAACCTTCGGCGACGCGCCCTACATCAGCAACGATCCCGCTAAGGCCAACGAAGTCTATGGCCAGATTCAGGGCAAGTACGTAAAGCAAGCGCAGAAGATCATCGCGCAAATCGCGGAAGAAACGCCGGGCGTCATCGCCAAGCCGAGCGAAGACATCTCACATGCCGTCCGTTTTTTCGAAAAGGGCGATCGTCCGCTCGAGTACGTTCCCACGCGCCAGTGGTACGCGCGCATCATGGAGAAGAAGGACGCGCTCATCGAGCAGGGCAAGAAGATTGCCTGGCACCCAGAATTTATGGGCACGCGCTATAGCATCTGGGTCGAGGGCTTGAATCAAGATTGGTGCCTCAGCCGCCAGCGCTACTTCGGCGTGCCCATCCCGGTCTGGTACAAACTTGACGCGCAGGGCGAACCGCTCCATAGCGAGCGCCTTTTGCCGCGGCCGGAACGTCTCCCAATCGATCCCCTCGAGGACTGCCCCGAAGGCTACACCGAAGACCAGCGCGATCAGCCCAACGGCTTCACCGGCGACCCCGACGTGTTCGACACGTGGGCGACGAGTTCGCTCACGCCGCAGATTTGCACGCGCTGGGCGGAAGATAAGGCGCGTCACGCCCGGCTCTTCCCGATGGACCTGCGCCCGCAGAGCCACGAGATCATCCGCACGTGGGCCTTCTACACCATCACCAAGGCGTACATGCACGAGCGCGTGGCGCCCTGGCACAACGTCGTGATCAGCGGGTGGATCCTCGATCCCGACCGGAAGAAGATGTCTAAGAGTCACGGCAACGTCGTGACGCCCGAGCCGCTCATCGATGAGTTCGGCGCTGATGCCGTGCGCTACTGGGCCGCGCGCGCCCGTCTTGGCGTCGACACGGCCTACGACGAGCAAGTCTTCAAGGTCGGCAAGAAGCTCTGCACCAAGCTGTTCAACGCCAGCAAGTTCTGCATTAGCCGTTTTGCGGACATCGAACCGGAGCGGCTTGGCCCCGAAGCGGTAACCACCGAAGTCGATCGCGCGGTCATTGCGGAGTTGCGCCCGGTCCTCGAGCGCGCGGCCAAGGCCTTCGAACAATTCGATTATGCCCAGGCGTTGAGCGTCACCGAAGATTTTTTCTGGCGTGTCTTCTGCGACAATTATTTGGAGATCGCCAAGCCGCGGACCTATGAGGATGCGTTGACTCCGGGCCGCCTCAGCGCCGCGTCCACGCTTCGCTTGCTCCACCGCGCCCTCACACGAATGCTCGCACCGGTGTTGCCCTTCCTTACGGAAGAGGTATGGCATTGGGCCTACAGCGGCGACCCGGATATGCACCCCTTCGTCCACAAGAGCCCATGGCCTTCGTCTGGTGAATTCGCTATGATTCCAGCGCCCGCACATGCGGATACCTTCGCGGTGATGCTCGAGGCTGTTGAGGGCATCCGTAAGGCAAAGACGGAGCGCAACCTCAGCATGGCCGCGCCGGTGAAGCGGGCCACCGTTACGGCAGAAGGCCGTCAGCTCGAGGCATTCGGCCCCGCTGCCGATGACATCCGGCGAATGCTCGGCGTCGAAGAGATTGCCGCGTCCGCGGGTGCTCCTGGGCAGGGGCTCGTCGAGGTCGTGTGCGAATTCGAAGAGGCGCCAGCACAATCGGAATAGCCGAAGGAGCCGCGCCTGCTGGTTCGTTGGCATAAGCATGGATACCGTCAAGAAGGAGACTTTCGGAATGACCCGCACGCTTCACATCGCCGCCGCCATGTTGGCCGTCGCCGCACTTGCCCTTCTTACCGCGCGAAGCGAAGTGCGCGCGCAAGACGAGACCGAAGCCGATCCCGCTGCCGCCGAGGACATGGCCCCGGTCCCCGTCTTGAACACCTATCAGACCATGGAAGCCTTCTTCGAGCCGCCCTTTCTCATTCTTGAAGAGACGCTTGCCGAAGAACCCGCCGACCGGCGCGGATGGCGCGATATCCGCAACAGCGCATACGCCCTTGCCGAAGCTACGAATCTGCTCTTCAGCCGCAATGATATGGACTACATGGGCACGGAAGAGTGGAATAAGTTGAGCGTCGAGGGACGCCAGGCCGCGGTGAAGCTGGGTGATGCCGCCCGTGAGCAAGATTTCGCCAAGACAAAGGAAGCTTGGAAGGTCATGGTGCAGTCGTGCAACAAGTGCCACGAAACCTTCGAGCCGGATTTGGCCCCCGTCTTCGACGTCGAGTGACGAGGCGCTACGCCGAGCGGCACAGATTTCCAGCTCCACGGGCGCACGCTCCCACGCCATCTTGACCACGCACGCAACGACAGGCGGCTTCGCGCGTGCAGCGTCCCACGCTTGCATACGCATGCCGGCCCTCCTTGCCGCTGCCTGAAACCCATAGAGCACCACACGCCCTCGCAAGCGCTTTCAACAGATTCAATTCAAGAAATGTGAGAAAATTTACCACTCCTCCAAACTTGGCAGAGAATTTCGATCACACCTTGTTCAGGCCTGACAACTTTATGGCGCCGGTTTTTGAAGTTTGATCACCTTTTGCCGCCCATGAATGGTCGTTAAGTTGACTTTATTGGTCAACTTAAACAGGTAAGTTGCATTGGCATGCTTTTCGCTTAGTACGCACCTATGCTGGGGCATTGGACTGCGCGGCATCTAAGGCCGTGCAACAAACCGTAAAGGGATGAGGTCATGCAAGTAGTCAGGTTGGGGTTGGCAAGCGCGATGCTGGTGGGGATTGTCAGCGTCGCTCATGCAGCGGTCGTAGAATGGACGCTGCACAATAGCCCGGGCGGCAACGCGCCGGGCTTTGAAGGCGAATATGGTCTCCGCTTGGACAGCGAAAATGGTCAAAGCAATGGCATTCAGGTCTTCAACTTCGAGACGACGGAAGGCGTTACCGGCACGCTCGACACGGTATCGGGCCTCTTCACGATCGAAGGCGTCGTTGAAAACCTGCAGGAAAACGAATTGTACGATCTGAGCGCCACCATTCAGATCACCGATCCGCTGCCGGCCGACGTCGCTTCTCTGTTCAATCCGACGAGCAGCTTCGTTGCGCTCAACGGCTTTACCGACTACATGTTGATCACGCCGGTATCGGGCGGTAATGGCACGTTCCTTCCCGCTGAGTGGGTCGGCTACCCTGGCGCGCCGAACTTCCACATCGACACAGGCTACCGGACGTCCGACGATTTGCTTTCCGGCTACGGTTGGCTGGAGCCGGCTCCGGTTGGCGGCGGCGATCACGTTTCCTTCCAGGACTGGATCTTCACGATGAAGGATCCTGTGATGGTTCCGTTGCCGCCGGCGGCAGGCCTTATGGGCCTCGGCCTGCTTGGCGTCGCTCTCTACCGCCGCGTTCGCAAGAGCTAAATCAAACATCCTCCTCAACATCATTGCGTTTCACGATGAGGGCCCTCGGCGGCAAATGCCCGCTGAGGGCCTTTTTGCACCTAACGATGGCTCTCCTGGGCATGAGGATGACCGCAACATACGGCGGTTCATTTACGAACGAGGCCGCGGAAGAGTAAACTATGCGCGGCCGCATTCGGGCCTGCTTCTGCTGCACGCGCCGTTGCAGCGGCAATGGGGGATTTCATGCGGCAAACACCGCGGCGCACACGCAATGTGCATGAAGGAGCGCAGGGCGCTTGAACGCGTCGATAGAATCACATGGAAGCCGACGAACACTACATGCGCCGGGCGCTGGCCCTGGCCGAAAAGGCCCGCGGAGCCACGAGTCCCAACCCCTTGGTAGGCTGCGTGATCGTGCGCGACGGCGCCATCATTGGCGAGGGCTTTCATGAACGGGCCGGCGAACCGCACGCGGAAATCAATGCCATTGCAGCAGCCGGCGGCGACATTGAAGGGGCGACCGTTTTCGTCACGCTAGAACCGTGCGCCCACACAAACAAGCGGACGCCTCCCTGCGCACCGGTTCTGGCCGAGAAAAGGCCCGGACGGGTCGTTGCGGCGATGGCCGACCCCAATCCCCTCAATGAAGGCCAAGGCTTCGAGCTGTTGCAAGAGGCCGGCATCCGCGCGGAAGTGGGCCTCCTCGAATCGGAGGCGCGACGCCAGAACGAAGAGTGGATCAAGTACATCACCACGGGCTTGCCTTGGGTCATCTCGAAAGTGGGCATGTCGCTGGATGGCAAGATTGCCACGCGCACCGGCGACAGCCGCTGGGTAACCGGCGAAACGTCGCGCCGCATGGTGCATGAGTTGCGCAATCATGTCGATGCCATCCTCGTGGGCAGCCGCACCGTTGTCCTCGATGACCCTAGCCTGACGACTCGCTTAGAGCAGGGGAAAATTAAGGACCCGATCCGCGTTATTCTCGACAGCGACGAGTATCTCGGACGCGACCTGAAGGTCTTCAGCATCGAAAGCGCCAGCCCGACATGGGTCATCAGTCCTGTGCAGCGCGAGATCCCCGGAGTGCACGAGACCATTTATGTGCCCCCAGCTGAGGGCGCCGGCGTCGACATGACCATGCTCATGAGGGAATTGGCCAAGCGCGATGTGGTCTCTGTGTTGATCGAAGGCGGCGGCACAACCCATGGCTCCGCCTTCGAGGCAGGCCTAGTGGACAAAGTCATGTTCTTCGTCGCGCCGAAGATCATTGGCGGACGCGAAGCTGTCACCGCTGTCGCTGGACATGGCGCCGAGAGAATGCAGGATGCCGTGCTGCTTGAGGACATGCAGGCGACGCCAGTCGGTGAAGACATCTTGATTGAAGCCTACGTGAAGAAAACGTGATGGAAGCAGCATGTTTACGGGATTGATCGAAGAAGTGGGTACGGTCGCCGCGCGGCAAGACGGCGACCTGCGCATCTCCGCGAAAATTGTGCTGGACGACTTGAAGCCAGACGACAGCATCGCCGTGGATGGCGCCTGCCTGACCGTGACGGCGCTGGACAACGAAGGCTTCAGCGTCAAGGTCTCGCCTGAAACCTACAGCCGCACCACGCTCGGCGAGCGCAAACCGGGCGACCACGTGAATCTCGAGCGCGCCATGATGGCTACCAGCCGCTTCGGGGGGCACTTCGTCCAGGGCCACGTTGACGGCGTCGGCCGTATTGTCGATGTTGTCCCGCAGGGCGAGTTCTCGATGTGGCACTTTGAAGCAACCCAAGACGCCGCCAAATACCTCATCAATAAGGGAAGCATCGCCATCGACGGCATCAGCCTGACGGTCGTCGAACCGCAAGGCAATCAATTCAGCGTGGCCATCATCCCGACGACCTTGAAGAAGACCACGCTACAAACGAAGCAGGCAGGCGAGTCGGTCAATCTCGAGGCGGATATGCTCGCGAAACACATCGCACATCTTTTGGAACAAATGAAACCTGCTGGGCTCAGCCGTGAAACGCTGAAACAGCACGGGTTCGCCTAATCGCCGGCGTGTTTTCACCCATCCCCGACATATTGGACGACTTGCGCGCGGGCAAACTGATCATCCTCATGGACGATGAAGATCGTGAAAACGAGGGTGATCTTGTGCTGGCGGCGGAGAAGGTGACCCCTGAGGCGATCAACTTCATGGCGCTAAACGGGCGTGGCCTCATCTGTCTGGCGCTGACGGGCGAGCGGCTGCGGACGCTTGACCTCCCCCCCATGTCGGCCCGCAATTCATCGCGTTTCGGAACAGCATTTCATGTGAGCATCGAAGCGCGCGAGGGGGTGACGACCGGCATCAGCGCGGCGGACCGGGCCCGCACCATTCAAGTCGCGATCGATCCGAATGCGGGCCCAGACGACCTCGCGCAGCCGGGGCATGTGTTTCCCTTGCAGGCGCGCGAGGGCGGGGTGCTCGTGCGTGCTGGGCAGACGGAAGGCTCGGTGGACTTGTGCCGCCTCGCCGGGCTGCCGCCAGCTGGGGTCATCTGCGAGATCATGAATGAAGACGGCACCATGGCGCGGCGAGACGACATCGAACAATTCGCCGCCAAGCACGGCCTCAAGGTGTGCACCATCGAGCAATTAATCGAATACCGGCGCCGGACCGAACGCCTTGTGGAACGGATTGCGGAAGCCCAGCTTCCGACCGCGTTTGGCGATTTTCGTGTTGCGGCCTATCGTTCACTGACCGATGACCGCGTTCACCTGGCGCTGCACATGGGCGAATTGGCTGCCCGCGACGATGTGCTTGTCCGCGTCCACACGGAGTCTTTGCCGGCCGATGCGTTCGGCGCCTTGCGCGGGGATGCATCCGGAGCCTTGCACGGGGCCTTGCAAGCAATCGCGGAAGAAGGGGCCGGTGTCGTGGTCTACATTCGGCAGACGCAGGATGCCCGGCGGCTATGCCGCGAGTTGCTGATGTTTCAGGCGGAAGACGAAGGCCGAACGCTCGACCCGTCGGAGATCCCCGCCGCGCCCAGCGCCGATCCGCGCGAGTATGGGATCGGGGCGCAGATTCTGTATGACTTGGGCGTTCGGAGCATGCGCCTGCTGACGAACAACCCCGTCAAGCGCGTTGGCTTGGACGGATATGACCTACGGGTGACGGGCTTCGTGAAGCTTTCCGGCGAAGGGGCCGGCGAAGAAACGGCGCCCATGGCAGAGGGAGACGGCCATGCCGCGCATCATTGAGGGCACGTTCGACGCCAGCGGAAAGAAGTTTGGCATCGTGGTGTCGCGCTTCAACGAATTCATCACGAGCAAATTGCTTGGCGGGGCGATAGATGGGCTGGTGCGCCATGGCGCGCAGGATGGCGACATTACCGTCGCATGGACGCCCCGCTCGTTTGAGACGCCGCTCGCCGCCAAGCGCATGGCTGCCTCGGGCCAGTACGACGCCATCATTGCCCTGGGCTGCGTCATCCGGGGCGCGACCTCGCACTACGATCACGTGGCTGCGGCGGTCACGAAAGGGACCGCGCAGGCCGCATGGGACGCTGGCGTTCCCGTCATCTTTGGGGTATTGACGACTGACACCATCGAGCAAGCGGTTGAACGGGCGGGCACGAAGTCCGGCAATAAGGGATTCGAGGCGGCCATGAGCGCGATTGAGATGGCTTCGCTCATGGATCAGCTGTAGGGCCATGCCCGGCGATCGTCCTCCACGCCATGCCCGCCGCGATGCCCGCGAACGCGCCGTCCAATTCCTGTACGGACTCGAGTTTTCCAACAACGATTGGCAAAGCGCGTTGCCTTCCTTTTGGGACAGCGTGCCGTCGCGCCCGCCCGTCGTGCGCTACGCGGAGCGGCTCATCGCGGGCATTCAGAATCACCGTGAGGCCATCGACACGGCAATCGCCGGAGCCGTGGAAAACTGGTCGCCCGAACGCATTGCCCGGATTGAGCGCAACATCCTGCGTGTGGCTATCTATGAAATGCAGTTTCGCGAGGATGTGCCGCCTGCCATCGCCATTGACGAGGCCGTCGAAATTGCAAAGCGTTTCGGCACTGACGAAGCGCCGGGCTTTGTGAATGGCGTCCTGGACCGCGTGAAAAAGAACCTCGCCGACGCCCCCCGGAGCGACTAGCCGCCCGCCGGACCGTTTGTCCGTGCCCCAATTCCCGGCGTATACTTCGGGATTCGTTTCGCTGGAGGGAATGGCACATGATCCGGGCAGGCATCATCGGCACGACAGGCTATGGCGCGCGCGAATTGTTGCGCCTGCTGGCTGTGCATCCTGGATTCGAGGTAACGGCGGTCGTGTCGCAGAGCGCGGCTGGGCGCCCTCTTGGCGAAATCCTTCCAGCGTTTACGGGTCTTTACGCGCTTACGTGCGAAGCGTTCAACGCGGCCTCCCTGGCGGAGCGCTGCGATGTCGTGTTCCTGGGCGTGCCCAGCACGAAGTCGATGGGATTCGTAAAGCAGCTCAGGGCTGCTTCGCCTGATTTGCGGATTATTGATATTGGCCCTGATTTTCGCCTGCGTGATGCCAGCGTATTCGAGCAATACTACGGGGCCGCCCACGAGGCCCCGGAGCTGATAGCGGAAGCAGTGTACGGCTTTGTCCCGATGAATCGCGGACAGGTGGCTGCGGCCCGGCTCGTAGCAGTGCCCGGCTGCTATCCGCTCTCGGCGCTGACGCCGCTGTGGCCGCTGATGGACGCGCCGCTATCGGATGTACCGATTGTGATCGACGCCATCTCGGGGGTTTCCGGTGCGGGCAGTTCGTTGAGCGAGGGCTACCATTTTCCCGAGATGAACGAGAACGCCAAGGCCTATGGCATTGCAACGCACCGGCATACGCCGGAGATGGAGCAGGCATTAGGCGGGCGTCATGTGCTTCAATTTACGCCGCATGTGGGACCTTGGACACGGGGCATTTTGACGACGATTACCCTGCGCCCAGCCGAGCGCTTCGATGCCGCGGAGGCTTACCGCCGTTACGCAGATGAGCCGTTCATCCGCGTTCGGGGCGCCGGCGCGCTCCCCGAGCTTAAGCACGTGCGGGGCACGAATTTCTGCGACTTCGGATGGGTTCTCGACGAGCGCACGGGCAACCTTATTGTCGTGAGTGCCTTGGACAACCTCTGCGGAGGTACGGCCGGCATGGCCGTTCAATGCGCAAATCTTATGTTTGGCATGGCGGAGACGGATGGTCTTGGCCTTGCGGGAATGGCGCCGTAAGCGCATCTAACGGGGGGGACGCCGGGCCGGGACGAGATTCGTCCCTTCCGGACGTGCGACACAGTCAGGACGAGGGGACATGAGCATCAACTGGATCAACGGCGGGGTGACCGCGCCGCGGGGATACCTCGCCTCGGGCGCCGCCGCCGGCATCAAGCCCAAGAGCAAGAAGCTCGATTGCGCGCTCATCTACAGCGAATTGGAGGCCCTCGCCGCGGGCGTCTTTACGACCAATGTCCTGAAGGGGGCGCATGTGCCGTGGTGCATGGAGCTGGTTAAGCGCGGCCGTGCGCGGGCCATTTTCGTCAATAGCGGCAATGCCAACGCGGCAACGGGGGAGCAAGGCCGCGCGGATGTGCGGGAGATTGCCGCGCTTGCCGGGGCCAAGCTCGACTGCGCCACGGAGTATGTGGCGGTCTGCAGCACGGGCGTCATTGGCGTTCCGCTGCCCATGCAACGGGTGCGCGAAGGCGTAAAGCTAACGTGCGAGCGGCTGTCGCACGGGGGCAGCATCGAGGCGGCGAAAGCCATCATGACCACGGACACAGCGCCGAAAGAGACGGCCGTCGAACTGAAGCTCAGTACCGGCACGGTGCGTATTGGCAGCATCGTGAAGGGCTCGGGGATGTGCGCCCCGAACATGGCCACGATGCTGGCTTTCATCACCAGCGACGCCACGATGGAACAGCCCCTTCTGCAAGCCATGCTGAGCCGCGCGGTGAATGTCAGCTTCAACCGCATTTGTGTGGACAACGACATGAGCGACAACGACACCGTGCTGGCCTTGATCAATTGCGCGGCGGGACTGCCAGGCATTCAGGAAGGCTCGACCGATGCCGTGCTGTTCGAAGAGGCCTTAACGGAACTCTGCATTGAATCGGCCAAAAAGCTTGTGCGCGACGGCGAAGGGGCGACGAAGTTTGTGGAGTTGCAAGTGGAAGGCGCTCCCGGCGAGGCGGAGGCGCTCACGGTGTGCAAGGCCATCGCCCATAGCCACCTCTGCAAGACCGCCTGGTATGGCCAAGACGCGAACTGGGGCCGCATCGCATGCGCGGCAGGGTACTCGGGCGTGCCCTTTGAGGAAAGCGATTTGTGCATCTGGCTGAATGATCTCCAGTTGCTTGAAAACGGCGAGCCCACCCCATACAAGGAAAAGGACGCGGCGAAAATTATGAAGCAGCCCGAATTCACGATCCGGGTGAAGGTGGGCAGCGGGCCGGGTGCGGCGGTTTTTTGGACCAGCGATCTTTCAAAGGACTATGTAAGCATCAACGCGGACTACAGGACCTAGCGACGCCATGCCCTATCGGGACATCTTCGAGGAATACTTGCAGCGAGCCGCCGTACTCGTCGAGGCATTGCCGTATATCCGCGAGTTCGAAGGCAAGACCATCGTCATCAAATACGGCGGCAGCGCCATGGAGGATCCGCATTTACGCCGGAGCACGGCGGAAGATGTGGTGCTGATGAAGTACGTGGGCATGAATCCTGTGCTCATTCATGGCGGGGGCCCCGAGATCAACCGCAACCTCAAGATTCATGGCATCGAAAGCCATTTCCATCGAGGGCTTCGCGTTACGAGCGACGAGGCCATTCATGTGGTCGAAATGACCCTTGCCGGTTCGATCAATAAAGACATCGTCTCGCTCATCAACACTGCCGGCGGCAATGCCGTAGGGCTGTGCGGAAAAGATGCCAATCTCCTGCATGCAGAGAAAATAGAACTGGAAGACGGCGAAGACGTGGGGCATGTCGGACGGCTCTATAACGTGCACTATCAGATCGTAAATGTGCTGGCGGACAATGGCTTCATCCCGGTTATTGCGCCGATTGCAACGGACCCTCAGGGAGGGACGTGGAACGTCAATGCGGACACTGCCGCCGGCGAGATTGCCGCGGCCATCGAGGCCGAGAAGCTGGTCTTCCTCACCAATACGCGCGGCCTCATGCGCGACCCGGAAGATCCCGATTCTTTGTTGCATCGCGTTGATTACCGCGAAATCCAGGAGCTGACCCGCAGCGGCGTGATCGCGGGCGGGATGATCCCAAAGGTCGAGGCCTGCCTCAAGGCATTGGATTATGGCGTCAGCCGCACGCATATCATCGATGGCCGCGTCCCGCACGCGCTCTTGCTCGAGATATTTACCGAGCAGGGCATGGGCACCTTGGTCAGTCACTAAGGCCGCGCATGCTGTTTGCGGATCGAGACCTTCTCAGCCCTTGCATGCATAAGCCTCCCGGGCGTTGACGGTGCCTGAACCTGCTAGGGCGAAAGCCGCCCTGCGCGAATGCATGCTCGCCGCACGGGGGGCGCTGCCTTCGGCGGAGGCGGAGGCGAGGTCGGCCTCGATTGGAGCGTCCGCGCTCGCGCTGCCTGAGGTGATGCATGCGGCGGCCATGCTTTCCTATGTTTCGGCGGTGGGCAATGAGGTAAGCACGCGCGCGTTGATTGAGGCGGGATGGGCTGCCAAGCGCCGGGTGTTTACGCCGATTTCAGGCAAGAACCGGCAGCTGTTGTGGGCGGAGGTGCTCGGGTGGGAAGACCTCTCCCCCGCCGGATTTGGTCTGCTGGAACCCTGCCAAGCGCGGGCGGCCGAGCCTCCAACCGATGCGCCGGTCATTGTGCCGGGCATTGCGTTTGACCGGGCGGGCAACCGCATTGGCTTCGGGGCGGGGTACTATGACCGCTTTCTGGCCAAGCATCGCGGACCTAGAATCGCCTTGGCGTATGCCATGCAGTTGGCGGAGGCGATTCCAGCTGAGCCGCATGATGTGCGGATGGACGTCATCGTTACGGAACACGAGGTGATTCGGCTGCCGCGTTGATGCGGCCCAGCACATAGGCCGCCAGAGGTTCCCAATCATCCCCGGCAGGCGGCGTGAGCCATTCAACCCGCGGGTCCGGGCGGAACCAGGTCAACTGGCGCTTGGCGAAACGGCGGGTCTTCATCTTCATTTGCCCGGTTGCCTCTTCGAGAGAAAGCTCGCCGCGGAGATAGGCCGCCATTTCGCGGTAGCCGAGCGAGCGAATCCGGGCGATTTCCGTTTCGTAACCGCCGGCGATGAGTTGGCGGACCTCGCCGAGCAAGCCTGCCTCGAGCATCGCATCTACCCGGCGGTTGACGCGTTCATAGAGTTCTGCGCGCGGCCAGTCGATGGCGAAGAGCTTGGCGTCGAACCGCGGCCGCTCGCTGCGGTACTCGCGATGCCATTGCGACAAAGGCTTGCCGGTTTGCCGCAGCACCTCCAAGGCGCGGACGATGCGCCTCGCATCGCCCGGCTCGATGACAGCGGCGTATTCGGGATCGGCCGCTTCAAGCCGTTCGAACATGACTTCATTGCCGAAGGCTTCACACTCCTGTTGCACGGTGCGCCGGATATCGGGATCCACGGGAGGACCATCGAACAGGCCATCAATGAGCGCGCGGACATAGAGGCCGGAACCGCCAGCTACGACGGCAGGCTTCCCCGCTTGGTTGAGCCGCCTGGCGATCGGCGCGGCCTGGCGCTCGAATTGCCCGGCTGACCAGCTATCGCTTGGCTCGAGATGGCCGATGAAGTGATGTGGCACGGAGGCGAGTTCGTCTGCGCTTGGCGCGCCGGCGCCGATTTCCATGCCGCGGTACACCTGCATCGAGTCGGCGGAGATGATCTCGGCGCCGAGACGTTGCGCCACGTTTACGGCGAGTGCGGTTTTGCCCGAAGCGGTCGGCCCCACGAATGCAACGATGCCGGTCATGCGCGGGAGATCACGTGCGCTTGAAGCTCTTCTCAAGTTGCGTTAGGGTGAGTTCAGTGACGATGGGCCGGCCATGGGGGCACGTGTAGGGCGGGTCCATGCGGCGGAAGCCATCGATGAGGGCGCGGCGCTCTTCAGGCGACAAGCGGTCGCCGCCGCGAATGGACGCATGGCAAGCACGCGTCGCCAGCCGCAGCATGTCGGTCATGAAGTCGTCCCGGTTGAAGAGGTTGCCTTGGCCCAATTCATCGAGGATATCGAAGATGGCGTCGACGACCAGAGACTCTTCGTATTGATGACAAATGGCCGATACCTGATAGGTGTTGCCGCCAAATGATTCAATCTCGATGCCGAGCTTGGTAAACAGCTCGAGGTTATCTTCCAAGGTTTGGCGTTGCGATGCGGCTACTTCAAAGACGAGCGGCACGGCGAGTTGCTGCGCCTCATACTCGCTGTCTTCGAGGCCATTGACGAGCCGATCGTAATTGAGCCGCTCGTGCAGCGCGTGTTGGTCGATGATCAGCAACCGATCATGCTCCGGCACGAGGAGATACGTATCGAAGACTTGCAGCGGCATGTCGCCCAAAGCGGGGAATTCCCGGTACACGGGCTCCGGCTGAGCATCTCCTCCCCCCCGGCTCGCGGGCATGCCCGCCAAGTCGGGTTGCATGGGCTCGGCGTACTGCCGGAAAAAGTCGGCAGCCGAGGGCGGCGGCTCCGGCGCATCCTGCTCCGGGCGGGCCTGTTCGCGCGGCGGAACAACCGCATCCGGGAGGTGCGTTTTCGGCCCGGCTGGCTGGGCAGGAGCGGGCTCTGCTTGCGTGGACGTAGTTGGCTCGCTGCTGGCGGTGCTCTGCTGCTCTTTCGCAACGGCCCGCAACTGCTCGCGGACAACGTCTCGTATGGCATCCCGCGCGGCGCGGTCGTCGCGGAAGCGGACTTCCCGCTTGCTTGGATGCACGTTCACATCCACATAACGCGGATGCACTGTCGCCAATATGATGCCGACAGGCTTGCGCGTGCCGTGGACCAACTCTTGGTAGCCCGCTTCAAAGCCGTAATGCAGCGAACGGCTAATGATCGGGCGGCGGTTCAAAAAGAACAATTGATGTGAGCGGGATGAGCGGGTCAAGGCTGGCGTGCCCATGAAGCCTTGAAAGCGAAAGCCCGCGCGCTCGCCTTCGATGGGCATCATGTCGCGCATGAAGCCCAATCCCCAGATGATGGCAATGCGGTCACGGAGCGAAGCCCCGGCGGGGATATCGAGCAAGGCCTTCTCGTTGTGAAAGAGTTGAAAGGCGGTCCCTTCCCGCGGGAGGGCGTGACGCTGGACGACGTCGATGCATTGGCCCAATTCCGTCGCCATGCCCTTAAGAAACTTTGCGCGCGCTGGCGTATTGAAGTAGAGGCGGTTGACAGTGACGCGGGTGCCTTGCGGCGCGGGTGGCGCGGTCGAGATCCCGGCTGAGGCTGTACT
>CAZLBS010000002.1:0-24422 GCA_964557505.1 uncultured Nitrospiraceae bacterium
ACCCGCCGTTGCCGCCCAAGAAACCCGCGAACCTGCTGCGCAACCACAGCCTTCCACGGCAGCCCCTGATGAACCCGCGCCGCCGCCGCCGCCTGAGCCGCGAGCGCCCCTCTGGTTTGAAACCACCCTCGCCGAAGGCGCTGATCAAGCCGCCGTACGGGGCGAAATCCGCATGGCGGCGAACGCCGGCATTCACCGCTACGTGTTGCCCGCGGCGCTCGCTTGGGGGGACTCACCGGAAGAAACACACCAAACGCTCGTGGCTGCTATCGGCACGGTGTTGGAGGAGGATGCGCAAGCGCGCTTTGTCCTGCGGCTCGACCTGAACCCCTCCCCTGCCTGGCTAGCGGACAACCCCGAGAGCCAAGCCCAGGTTGAAGGCGAGGCCCTCCCGTACGCGTCTGCCGCCTCAGAGGCGTGGCAAACGAGACTGCCCGCCGCCTTCGAACAACTCATCATCGCCCTGGACAGGGTAGACCTCATGGCCCGGATTGATGGCTTCATCTTGAGCGCCATGCACCTGGGCAACTGGCACGACCCAGGTATCGACGAAGCGCCCGCCAATGCCGCTGCCTTTCGGGCCTGGCTTCGCAAACGTTATGCCGGCGAGGAAGCATTTGCTGCCGCATGGGGAATCGAAGGCGCCCTCTTTGACGAGGCGATGCTCCCTGAAGATCCGGCTGCGGATGCTACCGCCCTCGCAAGCCCCGCTCCCGAAATACAGCCCTTTTTAGACTATGCAACCTATGTCCAAGTGCGGGATGCGTCATGCATCGAATCGTGCGCCGAAGCAATCCGGGGCATCCTGCCAGAGTCGAGCCTCTTGTACCTTACCTATGGCTACAGCTTGGAGCAGCCGAGTGCCATCGCCGCACACGCCGCGCTCGAGCAAGTTCTGGAAATGCCCATAGACGGCTTTGTGAGTCCGGTCTCCTACACGCGCCGCGGACTCGGCGAGCCCGGTGGATTCATGGGGCCGCTGCATGCGGCGCTGCGCGCGGGCAAGCAGTGGATCGTCGTGGACGATACCCGCACGGGCATTACGCGCGACCCAGACTCAGGCACGCTGCAGCCAGTCCAAGGGATCCTCTTGGAAGACGTATTCAACGTGCAAGCACGCAATTTCGGCGCCGCACTGGCGAACAACGCTGGCCTCATTTGGAGCGATGCCGCGGGAGCCGGCGCCTTGCACGACGAGGCGATGTGGCAGCGCTTCGGGCGCATGCGGCAACTCTATCTCGAAGCGCAGGATGCACGGGGTCCGGAGGCTCCCGATACGGACTCGAACCATCCCCTGCTGACCGTGGCCGTGCAAGAAGAAGCCCGCTTGCATCAAATTGCGGACAGTGCCCTGCATCAACGGCTGCTGCGAGGCGCTGCCGATGCCGCGCTGCAATCGGGCATGGCCACCCGCTTCGTCTTGATGCGCGATGTCCTGGCAGGCGAGATCGAGTCCGCCGTGTATTTGTTTCTCAATGCCTTCGTACTGAGCGAAGGCGATCGCGAGCAATTGCACCGCGTGCTGGACGAGCAACAAGCCACGGCCATTTGGCTCTATGCGCCCGGATATGTGGATGCGCCAGATCCTGCCGAGGCCATCAGCCTGACCACCGGCTTCCCTGTTCAAGCTTTCGAAGAAGGCGGCACGACGGGAAGCGTCTGGAAATTGCCCGGCGATTGGCTCAATGCCGGCACGGAATTTGGCGTTGAGCAAAACGCCGCACCGCTGTTCTACGTCGAGACGCCCGAGGAAGACGACGCCGAAGAAGTGCCGTATGACCTCCTGGCGGAATACCGAGACAGTGAGGAAGGAAGCGTCGCTATACGCTTTCGAGAAGAAAGCTGGGCCAGCATTTACATCGCCGACCCGAACGTTACGGCCCCCTTGCTCCGGGAGTTGTTGCGGATTCTCGAGCAGCCGTTGGCCATTCTTCCATCCGACGTGAACACCGCCGAGACCTTGCATTTCGCGCCGCGCACAATCGTGCTCCATGCGGCCAACCCGGGCGAACGGGCGCTCAACCTCGGCGGCTTCTACGATGTCGTCGACCTGCTCGACCCATCCCAAGGCTGGTTCGAAAAGCGCGTCTTCTCGTTGCTCATGCAAGCCGGCGAAACGCGCATCTTGCGGCTCAATCCAGTCGCGGACCGCGCCGGCGTCAAATAGGCCCGCTCAAGACGCGGGAAAGACATCGCCCGCCGTAATCAAAACCTTCGCGCCCTCCTCGAGCATGTCGAAGATGGTGATGACATGCGCGTTCAACATCCGCACGCATCCATGACTAGCGGGCCGGCCGATGTCTTGCTCGCCATTCGTGCCATGTATGTAAATGTAGCGTGCCTTTGAATCTACGTTGCCGCCCTGATTCAGGCCAGGCTCCAAGCCGTCCAGCCACAAGATGCGCGAGACGACCAGATCCTCCTCGCTCTCGGCCGAGCCATCCCACATCTCCGCGGGCACGCGGCCCCGGAACACTTGGCCATAAGGCGCATCCCCCCCAATCTTCGCGTCGATGACATGCCAGCCGAGCGGCGTCTTGTTGCTGCCTTGCTGGCTGCCAGGGCCCTTGGCCGCCGTACTGCAGGGCCCTTGCCAAATAATCTCGCCCCCCTCGATGATGCGGAACACCTGCTCGTCGATGCTCACCCAAACACCCCGGGCATCCCCAACACGTTCCGCCCAGCCGCGAGACGCAAGCAGCCCCGCTTGCAAGGCATGCAAGGGCCGCGGCTCTTGCGTTGCTTCATGCCGAATGCTCACGGCGACATCCTCCGGCGTCCAATCATGAATCGCGATGCCTTCGGGCGCAACGATCTGATAACCGCGCCCCTCACTGTACGACACGGAAACCGCCCCAAACGGCAATGGCTGCACAATCCGTGCTTCTTTCAAAAGCGTATGCGCGCTGGGCAAGAAATCAATCTCCAAATAGCCTCCTCGCTTGGGGTGCAGGCCCATGACATATTCGGCCGTATGGTAAACCGGGCTGCTCGCCCATGGATGACACCAACTCATGTTGTCCTTGAATTGGGGCCCCCACGCCTCCGTGCACGCTGTCGCGCCGTTGCGCAGCATTTCCGCCCATGACCGCTCATCCTCGCCCGTCATCAAGTCGAACGCCAACTCTGGGGCGCCCGCACGAAAGCAAGCCTCGATAACAAACGAAGCGACATACACGCCGCACGAAAGCCGCCGCTCACGAATCAAGTCCAGGATGGGTGCATGCATATCGGCTGGCGCCAATCCCACGGCGAGCGGTATGGCATTGGCATGCAACGAATGGTGGTTCGAGCCCGGGGCGTCGACATAGAGCTTGCTGCCCTTTGGACGCATGCGCCGGTTGAACGCCGCGTGCACCCGCTCGGCCCTTGCTTCATACGCGCCGCCCCCGTGCAAATCCAGCCGTTCGAGCAGGTCTGCCGCCGCACGAAGCGACGCATAGTAGAAAGCATTGACCACCGTATTCTCGCGGCGCTCCGCAAATTCGTAGTCATAATTGTCGCGGAGCGTGCGCGGCCAGTCGACCAGCACCCATTTCTCATCGATGCCCGTCAAAAGGCCATGCTCGTTTTCGTATCCTTGCCAATAGGTGAAGAGCTGCTCGAAGGCCGCCTCCGCCATCCGCTTCGCAAAAACGTAGTCCCCCGTCCGGAGATAGTACTGGCGCAGCATCATGGGCCACTGCAGCGAGAACTCGGCAATCTCCTGCATGAAGCTTCCGGGCGCAACGGCCATGATGCCCGGGCAAATGCGCTGCGATTGCTGAAAATCCCACAGCGCCTTCCGCGATAGTGTCGGGTCCGCCGTCAATAGGAGATGGCTTCGGCTGGTAATTAGCGCATCGCCGAGGTATTGCCCCTTCTCACGCGACGGACAATCCAAGAATCCCCCTTGCGACCCCCACTTCACACCGTTCACACAGAGCGACCAGATGTCATTCAGCAAGGCATGCGAGCTGCCGAAGGTTGCCGGTGCTTCGGGATACGGATGGCGCCGTGCCATGACCCAGACCTCAGGCGGCTCGGCCGCCCCATGAACCTCGATATACCGAAACGCCCGGTAATCGAACAGCTCGATTTCGTTGCGCCCTTCATCGAGCGTAATGCGCTCGCGGTAATCGCAATTCGCGCGCATGCGATAGCGCACGCTGCCATCCTCGTTCAGTTCTTCACCATGGCGAATCTCGATGCCGCTGCCGGAACCGCCGGAAACCACCACGCGCGTATGCCCCACCACTTCCGTGCCCATATCAAAAAAATGCACGCCGTCTTCCCGAACGTCATGAACAGCCGGGTCCATCCGGTAGCGGTCAACCGGGGGCGCAAGCGCCCTCACAAAACGGTGGTCCTGAAATCCCGTCAGCGGCGTCTGCCATTCAGAATCGTCAAAGCCTGTTCCCTGCCAGCCTTCAGGCCATTTGCGCATGTCCATGAATTCAAGAAACTGCGTGCTATACCCGGTCGTGGCGCCTGTGCGAAAAGCCTCCAGCGTATAGCAGCGCCAGCTTTCGCCGGTCGCGACAATCTTCTCCGTCCCATCCTCGAATTGCGCCGCGATTTCTAGGGCCACCCCCGCTCTCAAATCGCCGCTGTCCCAAACACGGTTATACAGCCCTTGATAATAGCCATGCACCGCTATCACATTTTCCCCTTCCCGCAAATAAGGAAGCACATCGAGTTGGTAAACGTAATGCGAGAAGGCATAACCCGGCTCCGGCCCCATGAAGGCGCGCTGACCATTGATATAGACATGCGCGATGTCGTCCGCAGTCACCGTCATGTGCGCCGATGTTGGCAGCCCAGACAGATCAAACGTCCTGCGGTACAACGTGTGTACATTCCGCGGACCGGTAATCTCAGGCTTTCCAGCGTCTTCTTTGTGATACAGCGTACGCGGCGCCCATTCCTCAAACACGGGATCGCGCAACCACGTGGCTTCCTGAAAAAATTGGGCCGGCGCGGCGCTCTGAACACAGAACATCATGGCGAGAGTCAAGGCGGACATGCATGCATTTCCTGCTTTCGGGCGGCGTTGCCCGGATGATACCAATGACCCCAGGCGGCGCGCATGGCCTAGGCCGCCGCGCTCGCCACGAGCCACGCCATGTAGGCCACGTAGAGCCCCAGCATAATCCCGCCCTCGACGCGCTGCACTTCATGATTGGGCTTCCCGATGAACATCGCCACGAAAAGCAGGCCGGCCGCCGCAAGCATCACCGCAAGGTCTCCTTCCGAGCCTTCACCCATGGGAAGCGGCGTCACCATGCTCGAAAAACCAAGCACGAAGAGAATATTGAATACATTCGAACCGACGACATTGCCTACGGCGATGCTCGGGTTTTTCCGCCATGCTGCCACGGCCGAGGTGGCCAACTCGGGCAGGCTCGTGCCAATGGCTACGATGGTCAACCCTACGATGCGCTCGCTCACGCCCAGCGTCAGCGCAATGTCGACCGCGCTCTGAACAATGAGCCAGCCGCCAAACACCAACCCCCCGAGGCCTGCCGCCGTTTTGACGATTGAAAGGCCGAGTTTGCCCGGTGCGGCAGCTGTTTCGGGGCCGGCCTCTCCCGTGGCAAAGGCAACCTGCCAAAGGTACACCAAAAAAATGGCGAACAGCGCCACCAAGCTGACGCCATCGCTCCGCGTGATCTCGGATGCCGGGTCGCCATTCAGCCAGGTGTCGCTCGCCTGCGCACAAAAGACGACCGTCGCCAGCAACATAAAGGGGATTTCTTTCCACACCGTCCCGCGCGCCGCGAACAGCGGATGAATGACCGCCGCCACGCCGACGATCAACAAGATATTGGCGATGTTGCTCCCGATGACATTTCCGGTGCACAGTGCGGCATCACCTTGCCACGCGGCTACGAAGCTGACCATGAATTCCGGCATCGACGTGCCAAAGGCTACAATGGTGAGGCCAATCACCAAGTCGGAAATGCCGGCACGCTTCGCGAGCGAAGAGGCCCCGGCCACGAGGGCATCAGCGCCAGTGACCAGCACAACCAGACCAGCGGCAAACAACACGAGGGACAGCAGCATGCGGGCAACCTTAATCAATGGAGTGCGTGCGCGGCAGGACATCCGGATCCCAGCCGCGGTGATCATAGCAGCCGCGGCGTGCTGCACGGCGGCTCTCGCCGAAGAGCGTCAAACGCATGCCGAAGCCTTGGCCCACAGCGCGAATGCTTTCCTTGACACCCTGTCCGAGCGGCAACGCAGCGAGGCGCTGCTTGAGTTCGACGACGAGAACCGTCTCGACTGGCACTATTTTCCGCGCAGCCGCCAGGGCATTTCATGGCGCGGATTGGAAGGCGAAGCCAGCGAAGCCGCTCATGCCCTTCTGAAAACCGCCCTCAGCGAGCAAGGCTACGAAAAGGCCCAAGCCATCCGAATGCTCGAACTCATCCTATACGAATTGGAAAACAATCCTGCCCGCAACATCGAAGACTTTTACATCACCGTCTTCAATGAGCCAAAGGCCAGGGGCGCCTGGGGCCTGCGGTATGAAGGGCACCACCTGTCCTTCAATTGGACCATTGTAGACGGCGCCATCATCAGCTATACGCCGCAGTTTCTTGGCGCAAACCCCGCGGCCATCCGGCACGGCGAGCGCAAGGGTGAACGCACCCTCGCCGCCGAAGAAGACCTCGCGCGCTCGCTGGTGCAATCCTTCAACACCGAACAGCGGGAACAAGCCATCGCCGCGGAGCGCCCGCCACGCGATATCTTGACCGGAGCACGGACGAAAGCATCTCCGCTGCCGGAGCGCGGCATCGCATGGAAAGACCTCACCGAGGATCAGCAAGGCTTGCTCATTTCCATTATCGAACTCTATGCATCCGTGCAGCCAGAACCCATCGCGGCGCAGCGCCTTGCCAAGCTTCGCGAAGCAGGCCTCGACTCGCTCACGTTCACCTGGATGGGCGGGCTCGAACCAAGCCAACCGCACTACTACCGCATTCAGGCGCCCAGTTTCGTCATCGAGTACGACAACACCCAAGGCGGCGCCAACCACATCCACACGGTCTGGCGCGAGTTCGAGGGCGACTTCGGCCGCGATATCTTGGCCGAGCATTACGCACGGCATCACCTTGGCGGCAACACACATAGCTTCGGAAAGTAGGCGCATGACATACATCGCAGCAGGCGTGCATTGGCTGGCACGCACCGTGAGCGTCGTGCTCATCATCACCATGCTTGGATTCTATTTCGGCTTTGGCGGCATCCCGCCCTTCAGCTTCGGCTTTATCTTTCTCGCCCTGCTCATCGGCGGCTGGTGCATCGCCCTCGTCCGGCCAGCCCTCGGCGGGGCCTTGGCCCTCGCAAGCGTTGCCGCCTTTTATGCCTGGTATTACTCCCACACAGGAGCCATGACAGGACCAATGACACTGTTTTTCCTCGTCCCAACGCTCGCCTTCCTTCTGGCCGCGGCCCTGCGCCGCTGGGCGGAGACATCGAGGCACGCACCCACATAGCGCCTACATGTAACCCAGCGCCTGTGCCTTGCCACTCTCCCATAAACAACACGCCAAACCGTGGAAAGGAGAGTCTGGTCAATGCTTCACCGGTCCGGCAAAACTCAATCATTCGCAAGGTCAGCCGTGCTGCTCATCGCGTGCGCCGTCAGCGCAATGGCCGCAAGCGGCTGCATGGGGCCGCGGCAATCGAGCTACGCTGCCGCGCCAGAACAAACCGCCAAACGCGATGCCAGTCAACTCGACCCCGCGCAACTCGCAGCCGCCATGACCAGCCGCATGAACGACACCCTCGGCCTGACCAGCAGTCAACACGACCGCGTGAGCGACATCAACGAGAGATATGCATCGGAGCTGAAAGGCATCGCCACATCGAATCAATCGCGCCGCGCGAAAGCCTCCAGCCTAAAGGACATGCAGGCAAGAAAAGACGCCGAAATGAGCCAAGTGCTCACCGAATCCCAATATCAGAGCTATCAAGCCATGAAGCAACAGATGCAAGAGCAAATGCGGGCGCGCATGCAGCAATAGCGCATGCGGCTCAATGATCCAATGCAATATCAATCCACAATGGAATATGGTCGCTGAGGAAGCCGAGCCCCTCTAAATCCGTCGCCAGCGCGTCCATCGGATGCCATGCAAAAGCGCGCATGCTTTCCGCCAAGGCGCCTGACAACCAAATCTGATCGCTCTGGCCTTTGTTCTTTCCCGTCGAAACAGGGGGCGCATCAGCCCAAGCCGCCGCGTCGATATAGCCCCTGCCGCGGAGCATGCTGTTCGACGGGCTCCCAGGTCCTTCATTGAAGTCCCCGCAAATCACATCCGGACGCGGCGACGCCTCGAGCATCAGCCCCAAGTCATGCACGCGCGATTCCCGCGCCTCATCTGCGCGCAATTGCCGCTCGCTGCTCAAGTGAAGATTGGTCACATGCAGCACCTGCCCCGCCAATTCGAAGCTGACCGTTTGCCACATCCGCTGCACGCCATGCTCAGAGACGCAGCGTGAGACCACACATGCCCGGGCCGGGTCCCAAAACATCGCCCCGCCATACTGCGGCAAGTCGTTGCCCGGCGTATACATCCCCGCCATCCCCAGGCGTGCCGCCAGTTCCTTGCACGCCGCCTCGCTCTGCACTTCCTGAAGGCAAATGACAAGAGGGTCCAGGCCGCGGTAAAGCTTCGCCAGCGCCGCCAACACATCCGGGCGAGGCGCGCCAGGCTGGTCCGAAAAAAACGGCTCCCCTTGGAACCAATATGCGTTATGGTTAAGAATGCGAAGCGAAGTGCGCACGGGCATGCGAGGCACTATACGCCCTAAGACAACCGGAGACCAGCAATGAAGAAGTGGGCCGCACGAATCGCCGGGGCCGTTGGCGCAACCGCTCTCATGCTCGCCGTCACCTTCGTGGCAGGTTGCTTGAGCATTCGGGTTCCTCTCGAACAGCGCGCGCTCGCCGCCGGCGACGTCGAGAGCACGTATGGCGTCTTTCTGCCAAGCACCTACAACGGCGAAGAGCCCATGCCCCTCGTCATCGCCTTGCACCGCTTCACGGGCTCCGGGCAGACCATGGCCTACACGTCCGAATTCAACGAAGCCGCCGAACGCGAAGGCTTCATCGCCGCTTATCCCGATGGCATCGGACGCCGCTGGAACACAGAACCCGGAGGCAGCCCCGACGACATTGCCTTCATCCTTGCCATGCTCGATGCCCTCGAGCAGGAATTCGCGATTGACAGCACGCGCGTCTACTTGACGGGCGCCTCGAATGGCGGCTTCATGTCCTACCTCATGGCCTGCGAGGCAGGGGATCGCTTCGCCGCCTTCGCTCCCGTCATGGCCACCATGCCCAAAGCCATCGCGGACAACTGCTCCCGAGAAAAGCCCATGCCCGTCGTCTTCTTGCATGGCACCGAGGACCCGGTGGTTCCCTACGATGGCTTCGAACTGCAAGGCGGCCCAAGCGAAACGCGCAGCGTCTTGCCCATTCCTGACGCCGCCGCCTTTTGGGCGGAGATCAATGGTTGCGCCGAGGAACCTGTCGAAGAACTCACGCTCGACGCCGACATCGACGATGGGGCCGTCACCACGCTCGTGCGCTATCTCGATTGCGAAAACGGCGCGGAGGTCCTCATTTACCGAATCGAGGGCGGCGGCCATACCTGGCCAGGCGGCAGAGAAATCTGGCCCTCATTCATCGTTGGCGGCCAAACCCAGGATTACGACGGCGCTACCCAAATCTGGCGCTTCTTCGAGCAACACCAACTGCACGAGGCAGAAGAATAGAAAGAGTCCGCATGCAAGGCTGCCGGATTGGCGCCGCCCTGCTGCTCGCAGCAGCGCTTCATGTGCTCACGCTCCCAGCGCGGGCAGGAGAGGATCATTTCAGCAAGACGTTCCCCTTGAAGGATGCCACGCTGTCTGCGCCGCTATTTCCGTTTACCCTCGCTGGACAGCCCAGCGATAGCCTCGAGCCCGTCAATTCCACCCGCAGCACCACAAGCATGGGGGCTAACCTCATAGAAACCGAGCAGAAACATTTTCAACTGCCGGCCTATGGGACCGTGCTGACGACAGAAGCGCAGTATGCAAGCGAGCCGTCAACGCACGCGTTCAGCGTCAGCTTCAATAGCAGAGCATCGGCCCCCGTTCAGGTTGAACTCGAAAAGCAGCGCTGGCAAGCCCTGCGGATCGCCGGTGAGAACAGCAACATTCGGCGGGCATATCTGCTGTCGCCAACGCCGCCTGGCAGCAGTCAGCCACAAGAAATGACGGCGCAAGAAGCCGCTTGGACGCAGGCCGCCGGGAGTCAAATCGCCTTGGCCGTCATGCTCGGCGAAGAGGGCCGGGAACCGTTCACCATCGCCGCATGTTTCGCCATGCCCGGCAGCTTTCTCAGCCCGGCGCTGCAAATGCGTTGGGTGCGTACTGACGCGTCCATATGCGTCCAATTCCGGCATAAGGCCGGCGTCTGGGAACTCCGCCCTAACCGCACCGAAACATTCCAGTGGCACGCCCGTACCAAGCACGGGCATGACCTCGCATGGGCTGAGGCCGTCTGCCGCCGGTTCGCGGAAACGATTCCGAATGAGTGGGACCGCCACGAAAACGCCGATGATTGACCCCGCGCGGCGCCGTATGCATGCTGAGGGATTGTGCGGCATACGCTGAGCCCGCAACCGTGCTATCATCGCCCCGGCCATCCGGAGGATTACGACGCTTGGAAAGCAACGGCTCCAAAACACCCGAAAACTACATCCAGTTTCTAGGTACCGCCGGCGCCCGTTTCGCCATGGCAACCCAAGTCCGCTCGACAGCGGGCACATTCCTGCGGCTGAATGGCAAAAACGTGCTGCTCGATTGCGGTCCGGGCACCCTCGTCAAATGCGCGCACGCCAAGCCGGCTGTCGACGTGTTTGCCCTCGATGCCATCATCTTGACGCACAGTCACATGGACCACAGCAGCGACGTCAACTGCCTCATTGATGCCATGACGGCCGGCGGCATCTGGCGCCGCGGATGGCTCTTCACCCCGCGCGAATGCCTCGACGGCGAGCACCGCGTCGTCGTCAACTATTCGCGCCCCTTCCTCGAGGGCATCGAACCGCTCGAACCCAACCGCCGCTACGAATTGGACAAGCTGCAATTCGAAAGCTCCATGCCCCACGACCACGGCGTCGAAACGTACGGCGTGCGCTTCAACGTAGCGGGCAAGAAACTCTCGTTTCTTATCGACACGCGCTTCATGCCCGGACTCATTGATGATTACAAAGACAGCGATTGGCTCGTCGTCAATGTCGTCCGCCGCGATGTCCATGACTCGCCGAGGGCCAAGCACCTCTGCATCGAAGAGGTTCGGGAAATCGTCGACGCCATCAGGCCCCAAAAAACCATTCTGACCCACTTCGGCATGCGCCTGCTCGAGAGCGGTCCCGAACGCCACGCCGCCGAAATGGCCGACGCCCTCGGCCTAAATGTCATCGCCGCCGAAGACGGCATGGTCGTGCCCTTGCCCGCCGCGGCAACGCTGGAACAACCCCGCAAACTCGCGGGTTAACCCTCCCAGAACACACGGCCACATTATCCAACCGCAAGCGGCGCCCCTCGCAATGCTCGATTTTCTGCCTCAGGTCAGCGAAGCCACCATCCGAATGGTGATCTTCTTCGGCGTCTTTACCCTGCTCGCTGGACTTGAATTGCTCGCACCGCGCCGAAAGGCCACAGCGCCAAAGGGCTGGCGTTGGCTCGGCAACTGGGGCTTGGTCATCCTCGACACCGCACTCCTCCGCATGGTCTTCCCCATGGCAGCCGTCGGCATGGCCGCATACACCGACGCCAATAACTGGGGCCTTCTCAATGCATTCGAACTGCCCTATGCCCTGCAATTCGCTATCGCGCTGCTCGTACTCGACTTCGCCATCTGGCTGCAACACGTGATCTTCCATGCCGTCCCCTTGCTCTGGCGCTTCCACATGGTCCATCACGCCGACCTCGACCTCGACGTTTCCTCAGGATTCCGCTTTCATCCGGGCGAAATCCTGCTGAGCATGGGCTATAAGTTTGCCGTCATCGCCGCCCTGGGGCCGCCTGCCGCCGCTGTCCTCGTATTCGAAGTCGTGCTCAATGCCATGGCCATGTTCAACCACAGCAATTTAAATCTCCCCCAGCCCCTCGACCGCATTCTGCGCATGCTTGTCGTTACGCCCGATATGCACCGCGTACACCATTCCATCGATGCGCGCGAGACCAACAGCAACTTCGGATTCAATCTCTCCTGGTGGGACAGGCTCTTCGGCACGTATGTGCCCCAACCCAAGCTTGGCCACGATGGCATGACGCTCGGACTCGAACAGCACCAAGCGCCCAAAAAACAGACCCTCTGGTCGTTGTTGATCATGCCGATTGCCGGAAAGCTCGGCGCATACCCGATCAACCGCCGCTCCTTCGACTGACCCAGCGCACCTAACATGCTCTCGCAAAACAGGTTAAGTCATCCTCACAAGTTGTCTTTTGCCCGCTCCATATGCTAGCTTGTTGCTGTATCGAGGATTTGCTTGTCCGGCGGGATTTGCGGACTTTCCAGCCATGAAATGAATGGGTATGCGTTTATGTTGCGAATCAACAGAACGGGAAGTTGATCGCAGTCGTGAATCCGTTGAGTGGCAAAGCATGTTGCATTACAAGTTTCCGCTAGGTGGGAATGTCATGCTGCGGAATGCTGTACGAGCAAATATCAAATGCATGGACTGGAAAGCCGGAAGGATAGCGTTGCTGTGAATACCAAGAACAACTGGCGCGAGATTTACGAAAGCTCCAATCCGCTCAAATTGCCGAAGGCAATCAGGCGGCAATTGCGCCCAGGCGTTGCCCCTCAGATACCCGAGGGCGTGAAGCACCTCTGGATCGTCATCTCCCGCGAAGGCGTGCAACTGGGCAAGCAGTTTGCCGAAGGCGGGGCCATGAACGAAGAAGCGTGGCTCAACCTGATTGATGAAGCTGCCGGCATTGGCGTCAACAGCATTGTCGTGAGCGTTGGCACAGAACTCTCCTCGCGCCCGGAAGTGTGGGCAATCTGTCAGTGGGCCCAAGAAACCTACGACATGCTCGTCGGTTTGCATCTCACCGTCCCCAACGTCACCCCCGCCGACGAAGAGCACCTCCGCAAGCTCAAGCCAGAAAACACCTTCGTCTTCGCGCATTCCTCCGTTGCCGGCAATTTCCGTCATCTACAGAACGTCGGCATTCGAGTATTCGAAGCAGATGGGCTTGAAGATGGCGCCGAACAAGGCCTTTGCACCTTGCCCGGCGAGATGGTTTGCGTCGGCGGCGAAGGCACCATGTACACCTGCGGGCTTGTCGTAGAAGAAAAAGAATTCGAAATGGGCGATGTACGCGGCGACCGCGTCGACAAAGCCCTGGCCGACGAGAACTTGCCGCACCGGGTACCCGCCGGACACTCCAATGCGACGCATCGCTGCGACGGCTGTCCGCCTCTCCTCGAGCGCCGCATGCGCCGCGCCGCTGGACGGTAACGTCCACAACTACTCCCCAGCACCTGCGCCGTCCGCCGCCGGGCTTCGTGACATTGCCGGCGGCATCCGCTACACTCGGGCGAGTCAGCCGCTTTTTCCGTTGGGGTCCGTGTGATGATTTGCCTCGCACGATCGGAGAGAGCGCCAACGGGGCCGAAGAGAAGAGATAGCGCATGGCGGGTGTGCAATTCCATTGGATTGGTTCAGGATCGGGGCTCAATCCCATTCTGGGCAATACGAGCTTTCGCGTTCTCACCGAAGGCGGTCCGGCCCTTGTAGTCGATTGCGGCTTTACCGTCGGTCTCAAGCTCATCGAACATGGACTCATCGATGGCGCCAACGACATCCTCGTGACCCATTGCCATGCCGACCACATAGGCGGGCTTGAAACGCTCGCGCTGTACCACTACTTCGTGCGCCGCAACCGGGGAAGCGCCCGCCCCCGTCTCTACGTCGCCACCGATGACTTTGCACACAACCTCTGGCAGCATTCGCTTCGTGGCGGCATGGACATCATCATCGACGAAGACGGCGCCGTGCGAGAAGGACGGCTCACCGATTACTTTGACGTGCGCACGGGACGCGTCGTCCAAATAGACGGCCTTCCAGCTGCCGAATTCGTGCCTACCCGCCACGTCGCCGCCATGGAGAATTACGCCGTACGCTTCGGCAACGGCGTCTACTACTCCGGCGACACCGTGGAGCTTCCCCCGCATGACGCCGTCGCCATCTTTCAAGATTGCCAGTTCTTCGACGGCGGCCCGTCTGAAGTCCACATATCCTACGAGCGGCTCGCACGGGAACTCCCGCCCGGCGTGAAGGCGCGCACCTATCTGGTCCATCTCGGCATGGGCTACGCCGATCGAGACCCGCAGGCCGATGGCTTCAAAGGCTTCGTGTTGCCTGGCGACACCTTTACCTTTTAGCCCGTCTTGCAATGCCCCATCGATTTCGCTTTTACGCAGCACCGAATCACTTCATGAATGCCAATGAAGTGACATTGCAGGGTCAAGAAGCGCATCACGCCCTGCATGTTGTCCGGCTCCAGCAGGGGCAGGCCGTTGAACTGTTCAACGGACAAGGCGCTGCCTGGGAGGCCCTTGTTCGCCACACCTCGCGAAAGGAAGTCATCCTCGACTTGCAGCGGCAATGCGCCCATCCCGAATCCGGTCTGCCGCTCGTGCTCGCGCCGGCATGGATTCAACGTGACAAAGCCCTCGAAGAACTTATCCGGCGCGGAACCGAACTGGGCGTCGCAGAGTTTCGCTTCTTCGAGGCCGGTCGCTCGGGACGCCCTCCCAAACTGAACGATAAGATGCGTCAGTGGGCCATCGACTCCTGCAAACAATGCGGCCGAAACGACCTCCCCCGCTTTGAGAGCGCCGCTTGCATGCGGTCCATATGCGAAGATCATGCAGGCACGCTCCTTATCGCCACGCCCTCGCCAAGCGCAATGCCGCTTCGAGAAGCCGCCCTAAAGACGCCGGTCTGCTGCATCATCGGGCCGGAAGGAGATTTCACTGAGGACGAAGTGCAGGCCGCGCTGGACCATGGCGCCGTCCCGGTGAGTCTCGGTCCCTTGACGTACCGCGCCGAAGTCGCCGCAATCATCATGGCAACCCTCATTCAATACGAACGGGGAGAACTCGGACCGTAAGCCTTTTCGTATTGCCCCGCGCTGCTTAGGGCCCGAAAAAGTGCATTCAAAACCGCGACGTTGTTTCGCCGCGCCCCGCTGGCTACGATGAGACCATGAGTAGAAACGAAGTTTACGATCCATCTCCGCGGCCTGAAGAAGCACTGCAAGACGAACAGCTTCGCCCACAACGCCTGGATGAATTTCCGGGACAGGAAGCAATCAAGGAGAAGCTGCGCATCGCTATCGAGGCATCTCGTCAGCGCGGCGAGCCGCTCGACCATATCCTGCTCTGCGGCCCCCCCGGCCTCGGCAAGACCACCCTCGCGCGCATTCTCGCCAATGAGATGGGCGTGGATTTCAAAAGCACCAGCGGCCCCGTCATCGAGCGGCAGGCCGACTTATCTGCCATGCTCACCAGTCTCGAAGAGCACGACGTCCTGTTTATCGATGAAATCCACCGGCTCAATCACGCGGTCGAAGAGACCCTCTACTCGGCAATGGAAGACTTCGAGGTCGACATCATGCTCGGCAAAGGCCCCACCGCGCGGTCCATGAAGATTGGGCTGAAGCCCTTTACGCTCATTGGCGCCACGACCCGGGCCGGCCTGCTCACGCCCCCGCTCCGCGCGCGCTTCGGCGATACCTGCCGAATGAGCTTCTATTCGCCGCAAGAACTCAGCCGCATCATCCTGCGCACCGCGCGCATTAGCGGCGTGGCCATTGACCCGGACGGCAGCCTCGAAATCGCGGGACGCTCGCGCGGCACGGCCCGTATCGCCAACCGCCTCTTTCGCCGCTGCCGCGATTACGCGCAGGTGAAGGGCGACGGCGCCATCACCCAGGCCATGGCCGACAGCGCATTGTCCTTGCTCGGCACCGATGCCTTGGGCCTCGACGACATGGACCGCGCCATCATCACCGCCGTCATCGAGAAGTTCAGTGGCGGCCCCGTCGGACTGTCTAGCCTCGCCGTCGCCATCGGCGAAGAAGCTGCCACGCTGGAAGAAGTCCACGAGCCCTACCTCATCCAGATCGGCTTCCTCAAGCGCACGCCCCAAGGCCGCGTCGCCACGCCATCCGCCTACAAGCACTTTGGCCTCGACAACCAAGCACGGGGGCAGACTTCCTTCGCCTGACGAAAACGCCTCCACGTCTAGGCCTGCTTGACAAACATGATAAGCCTTGACAAAAGAGTTTAACGCCAGTTAACATTTCGGCGTTGCCTCCTCATGCCGGTATGCAAAAACGGTGAAGCGGTGTTCAGGCACGCGTCATGAAGCGGACCATTTCAAACACAAAACGGCAGCGCTCTGCAGGCCCACTCGGGTGGTCCATGATGCTGACCGCGAGCCTTGCCCTATTGTTCCTCTATGGGTTGGGCGTGTCGCATAAAGCACTGGGCCTCTGCGAGCATTCGTGCCCGCAAACCACACACCATGACGTTCATGAACCGGCGCAGCGGGAGCACTCCCAAGGCCCCGATACCTGCGCCCTTTGCATCCTCATTCACACGCCAGGGGTGTTGGCGCAGTCCAACCCTGTTCAAATGGCGCTTGAACAAATTACTTGCCGGCCAGTTGCCTTAAGCAGCATTGCCGAGAATCGCGTCAATCTCCTCCCGCTAGGGCGCGCCCCGCCTCGAGCCTTGAGCTAAGGCTCTTCACACCTCTCAGACCACGTAACTCATCCTCCGCGCTTCCGTGTGTGTGAAGCGCGCAGTGCGCTCACAGGAACCTGACCGCGCCTGATGCACAGGCGCATTGGGAGAGATCCGTTGAAACGTAAAGGCTTTACACTGATCGAACTGCTGGTGGTCATCGCGATCATCGGGATCCTCGCCGCGATTCTCTTGCCCGCCTTGGCCAGGGCGCGCGAGGCGGCCCGGCGCGCCAGTTGCCAAAACAACCTCAAGCAACTCGGCCTTGTGATGAAGATGTACGCAAATGAATCCAGGGGCGAAAACTTCCCCTCTCAGAAGACGCAGAACTGTCTCAATCAAATTCATAACATGGAACAAATCTTCGAGGGCTACAGCGTGTTTCCCGAATATCTCACCGACTGGAACGTGCTGATTTGCCCGAGCGCCTCGTTCGGCGGCGATGCCCTAACCGTATTCGATGAGGGCAACACCGAAAGCTTGTGGTTTCGCGAATGGGCTGGTTCCGGCGACGGCATCATTCAGCCGTGCGAAGTGAGCGACCATCCCTACACCTACTTCGCATGGGCGGTCACCGATACGCTTCTCGATACCCGAGAAGAACTCGAGATCTTCGAAGAGAACATCTACCGCGAATCTGCCCCGCTCGGTCTCGGACCCGCCATCCTTGCTGACCCCAGCTTGGTGAACGACGACTGGCAGGTGGCCCCGGGGACAGGCGTCGGCGGCGGCGACAGCATCTTCCGCTTGCGCGAAGGCATCGAGCGCTTCTTCATTACCGACATCAACAATCCAGCTGCCAGCGTCGAGGCCCAATCGACCGTGCCCGTGTGGTGGGACAACATCTCCGATGAGCCGACCCATTACAATCACGTGCCCGGCGGCGCCAACGTTGCCTACCTCGACGGTCACGTCGAATTCCTCAAGTGGACTCCTTCGAACTTCTTCACCAACGAAGAAGGCGAAGACATCCCCGTCGATCCCGAATTCCCGCTCGATGGCGGCGGCCTCATCCTCCATGAAGCCACCGACCTCTTCGGAGAACTCGCCCAATAAGGCTGGTAGCATTTACATCTCTCGAAGCGAACCATACAAGCCGCAGCCACGTCCGGAAACGCCGGGCGTGGCTGCGTTGTCTTCTGCGTCATCGAAGCATCCTTCTGCAAAGGCGGCAGGTCTTGCAGGTCGCCCGCCATGACGCCGCCGCACCGAAGGCCTCCGTCACGGCCTTAGCGTCTCCCGGCTTTGAGGGAGACCTTCAACTGGGGGCCGTGACACAAACGAAGGGATTGTTGGGAGGGACGAGTTCCGTCTCCTCCGCAGGGTGTTGCCGCTCGCGCGCTGCGTCACCATACCCGGACAGCATCACGGCACGCTCCTGTCCTAATGCATCGCCCTTTAGAACGAGACGAAACTCGTCGCACGCAGATCGGCGCGTCCGATCCTAAAACTCGGGCGGATCTCCTGAACCGTGTACCACGCTCAACACCGCGGCGCATTCTCTGTGGCTTTGGCGCCTCTGCCTTGGGCCGCTTAACTTGTTGGATCGTTGTCCGTTTTTAGGGCGCTGTCGATCGTTTCGACGACGTGCCGCCAGGCCGTTTCGTTTGCGCCTTCACCCTCTGGCTCGAGATAGGCGGCCTTGTGCAGCAGCACTTCCCCATCGGGAGCCATAACGTAAACGTTCGGCGAATGCCGTTCGAAGTGCAGCGTGTTCTCAAGCGTGTCGTGCTCGAAGATGAGCAGGATGTCGTAGCCGTATTGGTCGGCGCGCTTCTTCACTTTGTTGTACGCAATGCCGTGGCCAAAGGGAATGTCCGCGCGGCGGCAGTCGCCAATGGCATAGACGTCCACTTCGCCCGCGTACTTCTTCATCAGGCGCTTGGTCCATTTGGGGGCGTCGTACTGGCTGGTCTGGTCGCCGCCGACAAACACTACCGGCTTGTCGTTCGGGAAGGAGATGGTGACCTCTTCCCGGTCCTGGTTCGTCCACGTGAAGGAATCGAACACGCGCGCCCCGGCTGCATGCGCGGCGCTCGAAAGCAGCAGCGCGGCGAGCCAGCCCGCTATGGCGCGCGCAGGCATCAGCACTAGGCCGTCGTCCAGGGCTCGCGCTGCTCGCGCTCCAAATAGCTGTTGGCGTCTTCATCGTCAATGAAGCGCTCGGCCTTTGGATCCCACTTCAGCGGCCGCTCGCACCAGCGCGCGATGTTGCCCAGGTGGCACAGCACGCCGCTCGAATGCCCTACCGCAATATCGGCGATGGGCGTCTCGCGCGTGCGGATGCAATGGCACCAATTGCCCAGGTGCATTTCCGTGTCGCCCCCGCGGCGCCGCAAATTCTGGTCCTCGCTGATGTAGAGGTGCACCCCGTCTTCGGGTATCTCGCTCGTGTCCACCCCATCGCTCGCTTCCCACTTGCCGCGTTCGATGTTGATGCGGCCTCCTTCTCCTTCGAAGAGTCCGCCGCCACCGGAGCCCTTGTCATCACACACGATTTCCGTGCCGTCCGCATAGCGGTAGCGCACCTGACAGCGCGGCCCCATGTGAATGCCGTCTTCAGGCGGAGCCTTATCCAATTCGGGCCACACCTCGACAGGGCCGTCCCCATCTTTCCCCAGCGCCCACTGAATCTGGTCAAAGCCATGCGCGCCCCAGCCCGTCATCTCGCCGCCGCTATATGCCACATACGATATCCACCCAGCTTCATGTCCGCGCACGCGGGGCGGGTACAGTTCCTCGTGATACCCGCGCGGCTCCGTCTGTCCGCACCACATATCCCAGTCAATATAGTCTGGCGCCTCCTGCTCCGGCAGCGGACATTCCCAAGGGCTCGGGTAATTGGCCGCATGCACCAACTGCACCTTGCCGATGCGGCCGTTCCGAACGAGTTCGCAGGCGAATCGGTTGCGGGGATCGCTGCGCTGCTGGCTGCCCAGCTGCACGATGCGTTCATGCTTCTGGGCTGCGGTCACCATCTGACGCCCTTCCTTGATCGTCAGGCTGTGCGGCTTCTCGACATAGACATCTTTCCCCGCGCGGCAGGCGTCGATGGTGTGCTTGGCATGCCAATGATCGGGCGAGGCCACGACCACCGCGTCGATCTCATCCCACGCAAGCATCTCCCGGTAATCCTGAAAGATGCGGGCATCTTTGCCGCGGCGCTGCCACTCTTCAAGCCGGCGCATGTTCACATCGGCAAAGCCAACGATGCGCGCCTCCCGGGGAAGATTCATGAGCTGGCCTGCACGGCGGCCACACCCGATGTAGCCGATATTCAGCCGGCTATTCGGGGCTGCGTCGCCGGCCCAGGCGGCGCGCCCTGTGAGTATGAGAGGCCCGGCAGTTGCGGCAGAGGCGAGAAACGAGCGGCGCGACACCCGGTTCCGGTGAGCATGGTTGGACATCGATAGGGCTCCCTTTCATTTCGCCGCGCGAGTCCCCTTCGCACTCTGCGCGGACCGCTAGCGCAACTGATGCGCCAATGCGTCATACAAGTCGGGATAACTGAAAACGAAGCCGGAGTCAAGCAGGCGCTTGGGCACCGCGCGAATCGAGGACAACAACAAGGACTCCCCCATTTCCCCAAACGTCAGCTTGACGATCGAGGCCGGCAAGGGCACCACCGTCGGCCGCTCGAGCACAGTGCCCAGCGTCTTGGTGAAATGGCGGTTGGTCACTGGCGCCGGCGACACCAGGTTCAACGCACCATGAATCTCCTCGCCATGGAGAATGTGCATCATGGCATTCAACAGGTCGGTCCGGTCGATCCAACTCATGTATTGATCGCCCGAGCCAATCACGCCGCCACCGCCCAATCGGAACGGCGGCAGCAGCTTTCCGAGCGCGCCTCCCTCAGGACTCAGCACCACGCCGATGCGCATTCGGACCGTCCGCACCCCAGCATCAGCCACGCTTTCCGCCGCCGCTTCCCAGTCCTGGCAGACACGAGCGAGGAAGTCATCGCCGACGGGGCTGTCCTCATCCACGAATTCATCGCCCCGCCCCCCGTAGTACCCGATCGCCGAGGCGCACATAAAAACCTTCGGCTTGGCCTCGAGCCCCTGAATCGTCTCGGCGAGCAATTGCGTGCTTGCGACCCGGCTTCGGTAGATCTCTTGCTTCAATTCCGACGACCAGCGCCCAGTTGCCACATTCTCGCCCGCCAGATGAATCACCGCATCCGCGTGCTCCAGCCGGCCCGCGTCGATTGTGTTTTCCTCCAGGTCATACTCGATCATGTCCGAGCCGCCCGGAGCCGTACCACGCCGGATCAAGCGCACGACCTTGTGGCCTTCAGACTGCAGGCGCTCGACGAGCGGACTCCCGATAAGACCGGTAGATCCGCTCACCAATATCCTCATCGCGGTTCCAATCTAGCGCAACTTCGTCTAGGATCGTGATGCCGTGCGGCGAGTAGCGTGTTGCGCGGCGCTACGGCCCTCATTCCTCCCGCTGGTCCCCACAAACAGGGACTACCAGCGTACTCTACCATGCAATCTCATGGAACGAAAATCAGGGGATGGGTATGGATCGAATATGTTTGCCCTTAAACAATAAGCGCGTGTACAATTACAAAGAACGAGGTGAGCAGGAAGGCCGCTCCTGGGAACGGCAGCTGTCGAGGAGGATTACGCGAGTGAATACGGTACGGTCGATTAACGAGGAATTGGACCTCGATCAGCCCATGCAAGATGTTCGGCATGAAGCCGTACTCAACATCATTCACACAGCGGGCTACCTCGCCCAAGCGGGGGCCGCACTGTTCCGGCAGTATGGACTGACCGAGGCCCAGTTCAATGTGTTGTTCGCCCTCCACTATGCCGACCATCCGCTCACGCAAACCGAACTTGGGCGGCGGCTTGTCGTCACACGCGCGAGCATCACCTCATTGATCGACAAACTGCAGGAAAAGGGGCTCGTCGAACGGAGAGCCGTCGAAGGCAACCGGCGCATCTATCATTTGGTCCGCACGGAAGCCGGCCAAGCATTGTTCGAAAAAGTGGAGCCCGTGTACCGTGAGCGCATCCATGCCGCACTGAATCACTTAGGCAAGGATGAGCAGCACGCGCTCATCCGCATGCTGGAGCGGGTCCGCGCCGGGGTAGCAGCGCTCGAAGAATCGCACCAAACTCACGCGGGCAATCACAACGGGGTCAATGCCCTGACATAACCAAGCAGCGGACGTTAACGCGTCCGGGCTGAGGAACCAACACATGGCATCGCTTGTCAACCGGCCTTTCCGGGAGGACGACCAACTGGGCTTCTGGTCCTACATCTATACGATGTTCCAGGGCTCCTTCAGCGATAACGTCTTCCGCTACGTGATTATCTTTCTGGCGACCGCGCTCTGGTATACGCAAGACGGCGCCGTCGACGAATCCGGATCCCAAATGCTGGTCTCCGCCGGCCTCGTCATATTCAGCCTGCCCTTCATTCTCTTCGCCGGCCTCTTCGGGGCCCTGTCCGACCGCTTCAGCAAACAGCAGGTCATGCTGTATTCGAAGTACTCCGAAGTCCTTATCATGTTGCTGGGCGCCGCTGCCCTCTATCTGCAAAACATCTACATTCTCGCCATTCTGCTCTTTTTCATGGGCGCCCAGAGCGCCCTGTTCGGGCCAAGCAAATACGGCATCATCCCCGAGATGGTCTCCGAAAAGCGTTTGTCGGTCTCCAATGGCTACGTGCAGATGTTCACGATGGTCTCCGTCATCGCCGGCATGGCAGCCGCAGGCTGGCTATTCGAATCGCTTGGCGGCGTTGATGGCCCTCAATACCTCGGGGGCCTTTTCATGGCCGCGCTCTCCCTAACCGGCGCGGTGACAGCGGTCTTCATCTCCCGGCCGGCCGCTGCCAATCCAGCCCGCAACATCACCATGAATCCCTTTCAAGGCATGGGCGGCTATTACAAGCAAATCTGGTCGGACCCGTGGCAATTCGTGGCGGTGTTCAATTACACCTACTTCTGGTTTGCCGCCGCGCTCATGCAACTCATCGTCATTACCTATGGTCAAAGTACGCTCGGCCTCGATGAATTCGAGACAAGCGTCTTGACCGCAGTCCTGTCGATTGGCATCGCCTTGGGTTCCGTCCTTGCAGGATACTTGTCCCGCAACAAGATCGAAATTGGGCTGGTGCCCGTGGGCATCATGGGCATGTTCGCATGCCTTATGCTCTTGGCGGCGCCCGGCTTTGGCGTGATTCCGCCTTGGAGCGCCGTGGCGTCTGGCGTCATCCTCGCGTTCCTCGGCTTCGCCGGCGGCCTGTACGACGTGCCGCTGGCCGCAACCATTCAAAAGCGCGCCCCGCATAACACAAAGGGCGGCACCTTCGCCGCGGTGAACCTACTCACCTGGATTGGCATCTTAGGATCGGGCGCGCTCAACCTCGGATTAGGGAGTATTGGCGTGGGAGTTTATGGCGTATTCGCAATTACGGCAGGGCTGTGCCTCATGATCGCCCTGTTCACCACCGTCTTTTACCCAATCTATCTGTTGCGCACTGGCTTGTGGATCCTGCAGAGCACGCTGTACCGCGTGCGGGTCATCGGCCGCGACAACATTCCAGAAGAAGGCCCCGTGCTCTTCGTGTCCAATCACAGTTCCCTCCTGGACACGCTCACCATTCTGGCCTCCTGCGACCGGCAGATCCGCTTTGTCATCTCGCCCGACATGCTCAACACCGGCTGGGCCAAATGGCTGGCCAAAACCTCACGGGCCATCGTGCTCGCGGAGGGCAACGCCACCACCATGCTCCAGTCGCTGCAACAGGCCAAAGACGCTCTGAGCCGGGGCGAGGCGGTCTGCGTTTTCTGCGAAGGCATGCTCGACCAGGGCGGCGAACGCCTGCATTTCGACAAGGTCTACGACCGCATACGTCACGGGCTCGACATCCCCGTTACGCCCGTGCATGTCGACCGGCTCATGGGCCGCCTCTTCATGGTGAAGAACGGCGAAGTGAAACGCATGAAAAACAAGCCGCTTCGCCACGAACTCGTCGTCAATTACGGCGAACCCCTTCCCATCGAAACCGAACCCGTCGTCGTGCGGGCAACCGTGCAAGAGTTGAGCGCGGAAGCGGCGAAGACCAAAAAGGCCGCCATGCCCCTCATTCACCGGGCCTTCGTCAAAGCAGCGCGCAAACGCCTTGGAAAAGAAGCGCTGTCCGACGAACGCACCGGCAGCATCAATTGGTTCAAAGCGCTGGTCGGCAGCATTGCCCTCGCCCGCGCCCTCAAGAAACATATCGGCGATGACAAAATGGTCGGTCTCCTCGTGCCGCCCAGCGTCGGGGGAGCCTTGACCAACGTCGCTGTGCAGCTCATGGGCAAGACGCCGGTGAACCTCAATTACACGGCATCGGCTGCCGCGCTGAAATCCTCCGCCGAGCAATGCGAACTCAAGCACGTGCTCACGTCGACGCTCTTCCTGGAAAAGCTGCAAGCACAGCGCATGAAGGTCGACGTCCCCGCCGAGCCCATCTATTTGGAAGACATTCGCGAAAGCATCAAGAGTAAAGACCGCATCGTGGCCATGCTCATGGCGCTGCTCCTTCCGGTCACGCTGATCGAGAAATTGCTGGGCGCGCCCTCGGGCCGCGGACCCGGCGACCTTGC
>CAZLBS010000002.1:24432-28046 GCA_964557505.1 uncultured Nitrospiraceae bacterium
GAGCGACATCGACGCGACCTTGAGCGCCTTCCCCTACACGGCCGACGAATGCTTCATCGGCATCTTGCCCTTCTTCCACAGCTTCGGCTTCACCGGCACGCTTTGGCTGCCCCTGACGCAAGCCATCCGCGCCTCCTACCATCCGAACCCCCTCGAGGCCAAGATCATCGGCAACTTGGTGCAGGAGCACCGCGGCACCTTCCTCTTCGCCACGCCCACCTTCTTGAATCACTACATCCGGCGTTGCAGCCCCGAGCAATTCGAAACCTTGCTATACGTCATCACCGGCGCGGAGAAGCTCTCAGCGCGCATCCGCGAAGCATTTACGGAAAAGTTCAGCTGCGAGCCGATGGAAGGCTACGGCACCACCGAATGCGCCCCCATCGTCGCCGTCAACATCCCCGATGTCCATGCCCCCGGCTTCTATCAGCAAGGCAAGAAGGATGGCTCCATCGGCTTGCCCCTTCCCGGAATCGCGGTGAAGATTATCGACCCCGACACCGGCGAGCGGGTCTACGATGGCAGCCCCGGAGTCCTGCATGTTAAAGGGCCTAACACCATGGTGGGCTACCTGCACAAGCCTGAACTCACCGCCGAGTCGTTGAAAGACGGCTGGTACGACACCGGCGATGTGGCATCCATCGATGAAAACGGCTTCATCGTGATTACCGATCGCCTGGCGCGCTTCAGTAAAATCGGCGGCGAAATGGTGCCGCATTCCAAAATCGAAGACGTGCTGCATCATTTGCTGGGACGCAACGACATGGCCCTCGCGGTCGCGGGCGTGCCCGACAGTTCCAAGGGCGAGCGCATCGTCGTCTTGCACACGCTCGAAGAGGAAGAAATCGACAGCTTGATGGAAAAGATGCGCACCGCCGATGAGTTGCCCAACCTCTGGCGTCCGCGGCGAAACAACTTCTACCACATCGACGAGATCCCGGTGCTCGGCACAGGCAAGCTCAATCTGCGGGCAGTCAAGGATATGGCCAAGCAACTCGAAAGCGGCGAGCGCAGCAACCCGGTGAAGTAAGGCGTCATGATTGGGAAGCACCGCGTCGAAATTGCCTACTGTACCCAATGCAAGTGGCTGCTACGGGCCGCATGGTATGCACAAGAATTGCTGGAGACCTTTGATGAGGCATTGGGCGAGGTTGCACTGCAGCCCGCGTCCGGCGGCTTCTTCGAAGTGCGCGTCGATGGGCAGGTCGTTTGGAACCGCAAAGAGCAAGGCGGCTTCCCCGACGCCAAAGACCTCAAGCAGCGGGTCCGCGATATCGTGGCCCCGAACCGTGACCTCGGCCACAGCGACCGCCCCGCATAGCAGCGCGGCGCCCTAAAAGCCCATCTCCTGTTTGGCGGCGGCGATGGCCCCTAGCAGGTTCTGGATGTCGCTTAGAAAAATGCGGCCGATGTTGCCAATGCGAAAACAATCCGCATCGCTGACCTTGCCCGGGTAAATGACGAAACCGCGCTCGTTCAGAAACGTATAAAACTGCTCGAAATCAAACTTCGGGTGTTCGGGGTACCGGAAGGAGGTAATGATGTAGCCCTGATGCTCGGGGGCCAAGTACTCCTCGAACCCCATTAGGCGCATCCCCTTTACCAGGCAATCATGATTTGCGTTGTAGCGCTTGGCCCGGCCCATGATGCCGCCCTCGGCATGCAACTCGCGCAAGGCCTGCGCGAAGCCAAGCAGGGCATGTGTCGGCGGGGTAAACCGAAACTGCCCATTCTTCTCAAGCCCTTCGTATTGCGCATGCAGGTCGAAGCTAAGGCTGCGCGCCCAGCCCTTCGATGCGTTGAGCGATTCGATCCGGCACAGCGCGAAGCCAAAGCCGGGCACCCCCTCGATGCATTTGTTCGCAGACGACACGAGGTAGTCAATTTTGCACTGCTTCAAGTCGATTGGGACCGCCCCAAAGCTGCTCATCGCGTCGACGAAATATCGCGCGCCATGCTGCCTCGCGAGCGCGCCAACCTTCATGATGGGGTTGATCAGGCCCGTCGTCGTTTCGCAATGCACAATGGCCACATCCGTGATGCCGCCATCCTGCGCGAGCACTTCCGCTACCGCATTTGGATCCACCGGCACATCTTCGTTAAAGGACAAGTGCGCCGTCTCGATGCCAAGCATCGCACACATCGTGAGCATGCGCTTGCCGTAGGCCCCGTTTTCGCAGACAAGCACCTTCCCGTCCGGCCGCACACAAGACGCAAACACGGCCTCGACCGCGAACGTACCGCTGCCTTGCATCGGAACCGCCGTATATTCCTCCTCGGAGGCGTGGCCCAGTTCCACGAGCGCCCGCCGTATCGCGCGCACGATTTCAATGAAGGCCCCATCGCGGGATCCCAAATCGCGCAAGAGCGCCTGCTTCACCGTCCGGCTCGTCGTAAGCGGCCCCGGCGTAAACAGCAGCTTGTCGTTGGCAGCAGGCGCATCGCTCATGGCAGTTATCAAAGCTCCTCCTGAAGGCCCCAAAAGAACGAAACCGTGGATGCGTAGAGGATAGCAAAGGGCGCGCGTGCTGCGCCCGGACCAGAGCCCAAAAACGACGCGGGCCAGGCAGTGCTTACTGCCTGGCCCGCGCGCCGTTGAAGAAGCAGAAAGTGCCTACGCAGGCGGCTGGGCCGCATGGGCGACGCTCAATTCTTCCAGGCGCGCCCGCGCCCGGTCAGAAAGCGCAAGCACGAAATCGTCCATTTCTTCAGGATTCAGAATGCGGGCCGCCAGTTTCCGTACATCGTCCCAGGAGAAGCGAAGCAGCGTCACTTGCGTCGCCGTCTGGACCGTCGCCGTCCGCAAGGCATCCAAGCCGAACTGCTGCATCTCGCCTAGAAGCTCGGGCGATTCCACACGCTTCACCAAGCCTCTTCCCGTGATCACCCGGACGCTCCCCTCGATGAGCACGCAGCCATTGGCCTCATCTTGCTCGCCCTCGACGAAGAGCAAACGCCCGGCCGTGGTCTCATCGATTTCACCGCACCACAGCAGCACCATGGCCACACGGGCGCGCAAGGGATCTGGCAAGCCCTGCAAAACCGGCACGGCACAGAGCCGTTCGCGCAGGGGACTCAGTTTCATAGCAGTCCAGCTTCGCATCCCGGCTACTCCTCGGCGCTGGCGAAGACCTCCTCGAACAGCGCCTCCATTGCGGCCCAACTCTGCTCGTCCGCGGCTTCGTCATACACAAGCCCCATTTCGATATTGCTCGCCTCTGGATTCGTGAAGCTGTGTTTCGCGCCTTCGTATGCTATGAACTCGTAGTCAGCGAGCGCCTTGTCCATCTCTTCCTTGAAGGCGTCAATGTCTTCCTGCGGAATCAACGGGTCATCGGCGCCGTGCAGCACCAATACCTTCGCAAGCACCATGCCCTCTTCCGCCGGCGCCTGCGTGCGCAACGCGCCGTGAAAACTCACGACAGCATCTAGCTGTGCTCCCATGCGCGCCATTTCCAACACGACCGCGCCGCCAAAGCAATAGCCGATGGCCGCAATCTCTTCCGGGTCCACGGTGTCGTGGCCCATGAGCACATCCATCGCCGCATTGAAACGGGCCTTGACGATTTCGCGATCGCTCAAGACGCCAGTCGCCAGGGGTCCGGCTTCGCTGG
>CAZLBS010000003.1:0-11638 GCA_964557505.1 uncultured Nitrospiraceae bacterium
CGGCCGGCGCCGCGACTGGCTTCGGCTGTGATTCCGCCGCCGCACGCCGGGCAGCCGGGCGCGCGGATGGCTTAACTGGCTCGGGTTGTGGTGCTTGCTCTGGCATAGACTTAGGTGCAGGATGGCCGTTGCCCGGAACCCGTGCCGCGGCCGGCGCCTCGTCTGGTTTGACCGGCGCCGGTGCGATGTGTTGCCGGATGTCGACGGGAATGCTGTTGGGATCCTGTTGCACCGACTCGCTTGGGAAGCCCGCGGCAATGACGGTTACCTGCAATTCCTCGCTCGGATCATCATCGACCACCGCGCCAAAAATAATGTTGGCCTCTGGATGCGCGCTGCTTTGCACGCACTGCACGGCGCGTTGCACCTCTTGCATGGTGATGTCGCTGCCGCCGCGGATGTTCACCACCACGCCCCGTGCGCCCGTGATATTGCTTTGCTCCAAGAGCGGACACACGATGGATTCGCCCGCGGCTTCCTGCGCACGGCTTTCGCCCGTGGCCCGGCCGATTCCCATCAGCGCCCGGCCGCGGGCCTGCATGATAGTGCGCACATCGGCGAAGTCCAAGTTGATAAGCCCCGGTACCGTGATGAGTTCCGTGATTGCGCGCACGCCGTTGTGCAGCACTTCATCGGCCCGGTGGAAGGCATCGAGGAAGGTCACGTTGTTCTGGTACAGCGTGGCGACGCGTTCGTTCGGCACCACGATAAGCGTATCGACATGCGGTTCCAGCGCCTTCAAACCGGCCTGCGCGTTGTCCATGCGGCGCGGCCCTTCGAAGGCAAACGGCAGGGTAACGATGGCCACCGTCAGCGCGCCGATTTCGCGGGCGACCTCGGCGATGACCGGGCATGCCCCGGTGCCCGTGCCGCCGCCGAGTCCCGCCGTGAGAAAGATCATGTCCGCCCCATCGAGCAATTGGTGAATGCGTTCGCGGTCTTCTTCCGCTGCTTGGCGGCCGGTCTCGGGCACGGCGCCGGAGCCGAGCCCGCCGGTCATCTCGACTCCGATCTGCAGCCGCGTGCCCGCCGGTGAATTCTTCAGTGCCTGCGCGTCCGTATTCACCGCGATAAACTCGACGCCATCGAGCCCTTCGCTAATCATGCGGTTGACCGCGTTGTTGCCGCCACCGCCCACGCCGCAGACCTTGATGATGGCGCGCTGATCAAATGACGTGAACTCGTCGGACATCCCAGTTGGCATCGCTTGCTCTCCTCTTCCCGCGGGCTAAGTCCCGGGCGGCATGACGGCTCTGGGGCATTCGCCCCCAGTTGAATGCACTACTTACAGGCAACCCATTGTCCAAATCGCAAATCGAGATACTGCTCGCATTCCGGTTGGCCGCCGGTTTCGGCCCATAGGGCTTCCAAGCGCCGTGCGGCCGTCCGCGGATCTTCCCGGCCCCAGCGAATTTCATAGGGCAACTCGCTGCAATACATGCGAATGTCGTTTGGCGCATAAGCGGCCAGTTCGGAAATGGTGAACACATCCTTGAGACTGCTGTTGGCCAAAGCCTCGCGCACGGCCAGGGCCATGTGCACGGTTTCATCTTCGACGCGGGCGCCGGCGCTGAGCACGCTGGGCAGCGGCGCTTGAGTAATGAAAGGGCCCACCGGCAACTCGCCAGGCTTCATCGCCTTCAACACGACGCCCTCGGCATCGATGAGGTAGGCATGGTTGCGCACGAGCAACGTAGCGGCGGGAACCCGTTCCTCAATCTCAAGCAAAACCGTGTCAGGCAGGATGCGCCTCACCGCACAACGGCGCACGCCGGCAAGCTCTTCAACGCGATGCGCCACCTCTTCCGGATTCAAGAACAGCAGGTTGGTCTCGGAGGTCACGCCGCTCGCTTTCGTCACATCGAAGCGGTCCAACAGCTTCAGGCCCTCGATGGCCACGGTCTTGGCGTAAAATTGCTCTGCCTCGCGCGCGTACGACGCGATGCCATAACCGAGCGCACTGAGGACTGCCGCGGCACAGAGCAATTCGCCGGTGCGCCGCGCGCGCTGCCAGCGGGTCCCCGTGCGCACCCCCGGCGTTTGAGGTACGCCTACGCGCCGGACCATGCCCGTTCCTCCAGCGCTGCCAGCAAGGGGGCGCAAATGGCGTTGATGTTGCCCGCCCCAAGCACGAGCACGGCATCGCCCGGCTGAAGGCGTGGCGGCAAATGCGCGGCGGCCTCGTGCATGTCGCGCAAGTAGTTGACATGCGCGGCCCCGGATTCACGGGCCGCATTCACCACGAGGCAGGCGTCCACCCCTGGCAGCGGCTCTTCGCGTGCAGGGTAAATATCCGTTACATAAGCCACGTCGGCCCGCGCGAGCACCTCGGCAAATTCTTTGTGAAAGTATTGCGTGCGGGTGTAGAGGTGGGGTTGAAAGACCGCCACGATCCGGCGCGGCTCGAGCAGGCGCACGGCAGCAAGCGTCGCGGCCAATTCTGTCGGATGATGCGCATAGTCTTCTAGCACCGTGATGCCATTGGCCGTGCCCCGGGGCTGAAGGCGGCGGCGCACGCCATCGTATGCGGCAATGCCGGCGGCGATTTGCTCGAAGGGCATGCCAAGACAAAGGCCTACGGCACAGGCCGCGAGGGCATTGCGCACATTGTGCTCGCCAATGGCATTGACCCGGACCGTCCCCAGGCAGCCGGTACGGTCCAATCGCTCATCGGCACTGATGACGTCGAAGGTCGTATGGATGGCTGCGATTTGCTCGGCCATTGGCCGTGCCCCGTCGGCAGCCGTGAGCCGGATGTTGTCCGCGCGCAGCCCCGCCCCATCCTGAAGACCATAGGTGACGGTCACGCTTGCGATGTCTGGAAGAATCGCCCGGCAATGCTCATCATCCGAACACAGAATCGCATAGCCATAAAAAGGGACCACATTGCAGAACTGCGTGAACGCCCGCTTGATGTTGTCGAGCGTACCGTAGTAGTCGAGGTGTTCGGCATCAATGCATGTAACGACGCTGATGGTAGGGTGCAAATGAAGGAAAGCGCCATTGTGCTCGCAGGCTTCGGCAACGAGATAGTCCCCTGTGCCCCACTGCGCGTTCGTGCCGCTGCGGTGCAGAATCCCGCCGACAATGCTGGTCGCTCCGATGTCTGCCTCGTCCAGCATGGCGCTGATCATGGACGTGACCGTCGTCTTGCCATGCGCGCCGCCAACGGCAACGGCATTTGGCTTCAGGCGCATCAGGTGGGCGAGCAAATCGGTCCGCTCGAGAATTGGGACGCCGAGCGCGCGGGCGGCAGACAACTCGGGGTTGTCTTGCGGCACGGCAGCGGACACGACCACAATGCCCGCGTTGCCGAGATTTTCGGCAGCGTGCCCTTCCGCGAAACGCAAGCCTAGCCCGGCCAGACGATCCGTGATGTCCGAGGCGTGCAAGTCGCTGCCCGACACGCTGTAGCCCAGATTCAGCAGAATCTCGGCCAACCCGCTCATGCCGATGCCACCGACCCCTACAAAATGTATGCCGCGCCGTAGTCCGCTTACCACAGTCATGCCCCTATATCTTGCGATTGCGCTGAGTATACCACGAGCTTTACCACAACTTAAAGGGTTTTGTAAAGAATTTTGCTGGCGTCAATGCTGAGCACATTACACTACAACATATTGTGCCGCAGGAAGTTATGATTAGACGCACTGTCCGCCCGAATACTGCATGGCAAGATTTGGAATCCTGTGGAAAACCGGCCTGTTGCAAGACATAACTGAGTGAGTCAATTCGCATGGCCGCAAGGAAGTTGCTATGTGCCGAGCAACTCCGCGGCACAAGGAGGCATTGCGGCATGCCCCCCGGCTCGCGTATCATCATACGCTACTGAAATAAAGCTTGTTAGGAGGGCGTTACGGGCGAACGGGTCTAGCGAGACTCGTTTCTGAATCACATCCCCCCCAGGTCAGCATCAACCGACTCCGCTGTGAAAGCTTGCGCATACCGGTGCTGACATCGTACGGAAGGATAGCCGCCCATGACGCAGATGCCACGCCGCACGCCCTCTTCAAACGGGCTGGACAAGGAATGGTGGATGCTGCACGACACGCAGAATAGCCCAGACGACCGAAACATTGCGATCAACCAGGTGGGCATTTGCGACCTGAAGCACCCCGTGGTCGTGATGGACCGCTCGCAGGTGCGGCAACAAACGGTCGCAACCTTCAACATGTCCGTGGATTTGCCGGCGGATGTCAAAGGCACCCACATGAGCCGCTTCGTAGAAGTGCTGAATAAGCATCACGGCCACGTGGCCATGGACCGGCTGCCCAATATTTTGGAAGAGATGCGCGAGCAGCTAGAAGCCGAGACCGCGTTCATGACGGTTGCCTTTCCGTATTTTGTCGAGCGCATTGCGCCTCAAAGCGGCATGAAAGCCTTGATGGACTATCAGTGCGAGTACACGGGCCGGGCCGACAGCAAGGCGCAAGATGCGCGCCTTACTGTGACCGTGCCGGTGAAGACGTTGTGCCCGTGCAGCAAGCTCATCAGCGATTACGGCGCACACAATCAACGCGGTTATGTGACCATGGAAGTGCAGAGCGCACGCAATGAGAACGGCCAACCCCGGATGATCTGGATCGAAGAATTGATCGCGGTCGCCGAGGAAAGCGGTTCGGCGCCGCTCTATCCCCTGCTGAAGCGGCCGGATGAACGGCATGTCACCATGCAGGCATATGAGAATCCCGTTTTCGTCGAGGATGTGGTGCGCAATGTGGCTAAACGCTTGACCGAAGATGCGCGTGTAGCCGCCTTCAAAATTAAGGTGGTCAACCATGAGAGCATCCACAATCACAATGCATTCGCGTGCATCGAGTGGACGCGGAAGCCGGCGGAGCAGAAGCCGGTCAACGGCGCCGCGGCGTCGCATCAGCCCGCTGCTGCGAGCTGACGGCGAGTTCCGAGAAATGACGTTCGATGCCCCACTCCGGTGGGGCTTTTTTTGTGGGCCGCGGAGGCAAAGGGACACCTTCACGTGCGCGGAATTGCGCCGCTTACTGTAGCGATACTGGGCGCCCTCGCGAGCATTGCAGGGGGCTTCTACGGGGGCGTCTTATGGCACCGCCACGTCATGCTCGCCTGGGAGGAATCGCTTCAACCCATCCGCGCGGGCCATGCCACGGAAGTGCTCTTCCCAAATGCCGCGGGACTGTTTGTCGTGCATGCGCAGTATCCACTCGATAAGGAGCCGCCGCCACGCGAGGTGCTGGCGGCTTTGCGTGAATCCTGCGCCTTGCAGGTGCGCTCTGCCCAAACGGGCCGCCCATTAGAGCGCGTCGCAAGCGGAGTCGTTGCCCAATCCGAGTACGTGCGCGGCAGTGGATATGGCGTCGGGCTCGCCGCATTTGAAGCGGCTTGGGGCGGACCGTTTGAGGTCACCTTTAGCACCGGCGGCGGAAAAGCCGATGACGCTGTTTTCGTGCTGGGTCCGCACGTGCAACAAGCCGCGGGCCGCGCGACGCTCGGCTTTGCAGGCGCCATCATTACAGCGCTCGTCTGCGCAGGCGCCGCGTTGGCGCTTGGCTTCCGCTCCGCCATCAACGCCGGCCTCATTAAGACGGATTAACCGTGACGTTATTCGCGTGCGCTCATGCCCTTGAATTTATCGTCCTCCTCACGAAAGAGCACATTGAAAGTCGTCAGGCTGCCGTACGCCCGCGTGATGAGCTGTTGCAGTTCGGCCTTGTCCTCGACCGAAAGTCCCTTGTGATTATTGAGCTTCTGCTCGAGCACCCGCAGCTTCTCCCGTACCGAAGTAATCTTTTTGAAGAAGGTCTCGATAGGAACCTCATGGCTCTTTTGCTGCGGGTCGGCGGGCTTCAGGACGAGCGTGCCTCCCTCGAATCTACGGGCGATTTCGGCATGACGCGCGCCCATTTCCTCTTCCAGCACCGAGCGCAGAACCGCCTTCACCGTTTGCCAAGTCATCTCCATTTTCGAAGCTGTCCCCCGCTACACGCGCAAAAAGTCCGCCTGCCAATGCTTCACCGCCTTTTTAATCTCAGTGCCGTTGGCCAGCTTGCCATCGAGCACGGAGCGAACCATCTCCGGCAGTTCCTCATCCGACGCAAATCGAAGCGCGGTCAGTTGTTTCGTGGAGAGTTCGCTGATGCGGGGCTTGAGTTCTTCGGGAAGCACCCGTTCGAGGCGCAACTGCATCTCCAGACGTATGACCCGATCCTGAACGGTGATGCCGTAGATGCGCGCCTTCAAGTTCGTGAAGAGCACGAGGGCCGCAAGGAGCGGCACGCAAATGTTGAGTACCAGTTGGCTGAAGGCCATGCCTACCAGCGCGATTAACAGCACTGCCGCGGTGGCGATGCCAATGCCGATGCTCATGCCGTCGTAGCGGATGTGGTTTTCGAACGACTGCTTGCCTTGCGCTGCCATCGGATTCTTTCTCCCCTCATGGACAGACCCGTCCAATTCCTCGCGACCTAATGGAAGGTGTGCCGGTACCGATGCACCGGCTCCGTTCAAACCTACGCCGAGTGAGTGAACATTTCCTTGAGGCGGGACTGAATGAACCAGAGCAAGGCATCCATCCCCTCAGGCTTGACGTCGAGAAAGCGGATGCCGTAGCGGTAGCCGCCCCCTTCGAGGGCGGGCACCGCATGGGCCACCCGTCCGCGGAGATGGAGCGTTTCTGCCCCTGGCATGGACAGTTCCACGCGCACCGTGCCGCCAAGCGCAATCTGCCCGCTCGACACAATGCAGGCGCCCCCTTGGCTGATGTTCTCGACGCTGCCTTCCGCTTGAGAATGTTCGAATTCGTCTATCAGCTTGGCCGAGAAATCGGCAGGCACGCGCATGAGGGCCCGCAGCTCGCGGCGGTCCATGCAGGATGTGCGCCACAGAATCAGGCCGTCGACATCGTCGCCAGGAGACGGGGCAAGTTGCATGTAGTAGCTGCACAGACCGACATCGTCGCGGAAGGCCAGCAAGGCCACGCTCGCATCTTCGGGCAACGGCCCGTCAGGCTGCGACACATGAACGGCCTTGTCGTGAATTCCCAGTACGGTAACATCATAAAAGTGCGCACCAATGCACAAGGCACAAGGCGCACCAACTCTCAGCGGTCCATTCACGCGTGTTCCCCCGCTTAGCTCTAGCGCCGGAGCCTACCACTGCCCGGTGCTGAAAGCCAATCAGGGCGCGCGCGGCGGCTGAGCCGCACGGCGGCGCGGGTGTCGCCCGGGGCAAGGTTTCGAGTATACTCTGGCCTGCTCAAAATAGACGCTTATCCACAGTATCCACCACCAAATCAATTGGTTGATGCGCCATTGCGTGCGAACGGACGATTCACAAGGAGGGCGGCAGCCTTATGGCAGTTGTAGACATGATTTCGGACAACGTGCACGCACTCGTGCTCGAGGAATTCGAACAGGCGAAGGGCGCGAGCAAGGCTACGGTGCAGCCGGATCCCGAATGGCAGAAGGTCAAGGACGCGGGCACGACGCTGTGGCTCGACACGGGCGACCTCGAGGAAGCATCGCAGCTCTTCACGGCCGAATTCGAAGCCTTGACCACGAACAATACATTGCTCAACAAGGAAGTGCAGAAGGGCTTGTACGACGGGCTCGTGGCGCGCGCCGCGAAGTCCATTCGTGAAGCGGCGCCATCCATCAGCGAAGAAGAACTCGTACTGGAGATCGCGTTCGTGCTCAACGCAGTGCACGGCCTGAAGCTGGTGCACTACTTCGACGCCCATGTGAGCGTTGAATTGCATACGGATCTTGCCCACGACGTCGAACGCTCGGTGGCCTACGGCAAGCGCTATCATGCGATTTGTCCGGAGCGCTTCATCGTCAAGGTGCCGCTGACCGCCGCGGGCTACCTCAGCGCCCGGAAGCTGCGCCAGGAGGGCATACGCATCAACTTCACGCTCGAGTTCGGCGCGCGCCAAAACTACGTAGCCGCGCTCGTTACCAAGCCGAACTATGTGAATGTCTTCATGGGGCGCAACAATGCCTTCGTCGCGGACAATGGCCTGGGCTCGGGCGAGAATGTTGGTGAAAAGGCGACGCTCGCCACACAGCAAGCCCTGCTCGAATTGCGCGGGGCGGGGCGGAGCGAAACCCAACTCATCGGCGCGAGCATGCGCACCGGCGCGCAAGTGGGCACGCTGGCGGGGCTCGATGTCTTCACCATGCCGACCGGCGTCGCCCGGCAGTACCGCCAGCAGCCCCTCGAGCAGGTCACGTCGCGCATCCACGATCAACTCGATGTGCCGCTCAACGACGGCGTCAGCCTGGACGATTTCGCAGGCGCAACGCTATGGGAAATCACCGACGCCTTTAAGGCGGCCGTCGATACGCTGCTGGCCAAGGACCTCGACGCCATGACCGCCGAGGAACTTCAAGAGCATTTCCATGCCTCCGGATGCGGCGGCCTCCTGCCGAAATGGAGTGCGGAAGACATCGCGGCGGCGGCTGCCGGCGGCAAAATACCGAAGCTCGAAACCTGGCAAAACCGCCTGAAGTCAGGGGAAATCGGGCTCGATGCCCTCATGAATCTCGCGGCTTTGCAGTCGTTCGTCACGGACCAGAAGGCGCTCGACGACCGCATTCGGCAGCACCTGAACTAGCCGTGGAATAGCTGTTCGGCGGCGGCCGTTCTACTTTATACTGCAAAGTGCCGCCGCGGCCGGGACCGCGAGGCCCGCCGCGCAGGGACGGCGAAACTGGGAGGCACCTCATGCGATTGTTATTGGCCAGGCCACGCGGATTTTGCGCCGGCGTCGAGCGCGCAATTTTGTGCGTCGAGGAAGCGCTGGACCGCCACGGCCCGCCGGTCTACGTCTTGAATGACATCGTGCACAACGCGCATGTCGTGAACGACCTGAAGGCCAAGGGCGCGGTGTTTGTGAAGTCCATCGCCGAGGTGCCGCCAGGCTCCAATCTCCTTTTCAGCGCGCACGGCGTAGGCAAAGAGCGCTACGAAGAGGCGGACAACTACAACATGCAGGTCATCGATGCGACCTGCCCGCTTGTAACGAAGGTGCACAACGAAGCGCGGCGGTTCGCGGGGCGCGGCCATCGCATCATTCTAATTGGCGAACCGGGCCACGACGAGACGGTGGGCACCATGGGCTGGGCCCCGAACAACATCACCCGCGTCCTCACCCTTGAAGAGGTCGAGGCACTCGACATTCCCGAAGACGCCAGCATCAGCTACATTACGCAGACGACGCTCAGCGTGGATGACTGCCAGCGGGTGATCGATGCGCTCAAGAAGAAGTACCCGAACATTCAAGCGCCGCCAAGCGACGACATTTGCTATGCCACGACCAACCGTCAGCGCGCCGTAAAGCAGCTGGCGCCGGAAGCGGACCTCGTGCTTGTTGTGGGCGACGTCACCAGTGCCAACTCCAACCGGCTGGTAGAAATCGCCATCGATCACGGGCGGCCTGCTTTTCTGATTCCGGATGCTTCGGGCATTCAAGAGCGCTGGCTCGAGAACGCCAAGACCGTTCTTGTGACCGCGGGGGCAAGCGCCCCCGAACGGCTCGTAGCAGGCGTGATTGAATTCTTCAAGCAGCGTGGTCCTTGCGAGGTGGCCGAGCGGGACATCGTCGAAGAAGACGTTCACTTCCGCCTGCCAAAGGAATTGGCCACGCCCTAAGCTCATGGCCACAAGCGCTCCCCCCCAGTCCGGCGGGCCAACGCTGCCGGACCTATCGATACACCAGCAGCGCATGCTCTTGCAGGGGTCGGAGTGCGAGATTCGCTTCGACGCGATGACGCGCCAGCTCTACGCCACCGACGCGTCCATTTACCAAGTAGAGCCGATGGCGGTAGCCTTCCCGCGCAATGCCCGCGAAGTGTCCGAAGCCATCATCAGTGCCGAAGAGGCTGGCGTCAGCGTGGCGCCCCGGGGCGCGGGCACCGGCCTGAGCGGGGGAGCCTTGGGCCCGGGACTCATCATCGATCATTCCCGCTGGCTGCGCGCCATCGAATCGTTCAATCCCGAACGCCGCACCGTGCGCGTGCAGGCTGGCGTCGTGCTCGACACCCTCAATGCCTTCTTGGCCAAGCACGGCTTTCGCTTCGGCCCCGACGTCGCCACGAGTTCGCGCGCCACGCTGGGCGGCATGATTGCCAACAATTCCTCTGGCGCCCGCGCCCCGCTTTATGGCACCACGGTCGACCATGTTCGTTCGCTCGAGTGCGTGCTGGCAGATGGCCGCACAGTCGAATTGGTGCGGGACGACGACGCCCTTTCAGCCTTGCGCGAGGAGGCCGATGCCGCCGTATTGCCGTACGCCGATGCCATCCGCGAGCGCTTCCACGAGGGCCTCATCAAGCGCTGGCCGGGCTATGCCCTCGATGATTATCTCCGCCATCCAGGCGATCTGGCGAAGTTGATTTGCGGCAGCGAAGGGACGCTCGCCGCCATTACCAGCGCGGAATTGAATGTGACGCCGCTGCCAGGGGTGAAGGGGCTTGGCTGCGTCTTCTTCGATTCCGTCGAAGAGGCCATGGAAGCAACGGTTAGTCTGGCCGATCTCCGCCCGGCAGCTGTCGAGCACATAGATCGCGTCTTGTTCGGGCAGACCCGCGGCAAGCTTGCGTTCGCCGAGGCCCGCGCATTTCTCGGCCTCGATGAAGACCCATCCGAGTCGATTCTCTTGGTCGAATTCGAAGCGGACGACCCCGGCGAACTCGACGACAAAATGGCCGCGCTCGAACGCCGGGGTCTCGGAAAGCGGACGCTTTCCACCCGCGGCGCCCATGAAATGAATCATGTGTGGGGGCTGCGGAAAGCGGGGCTTTCTCTGCTCACCGGCTGCAAGGGGCCTGCAAAACCCGTGGCAGGCATCGAGGATGCTGCCGTGCCGCCCGAGCGCCTAGCCGACTACTACCGCGCACTTAAGGCCCTTATGGATCCGCTTGGCATGGAGGCGTCGTTCTATGGCCACGCCGCCAGCGGGCTGCTGCATGTCCGCCCTGTGGTCGACTTGCACGACCGGGACGACATCCAGCGCTTCCGCAAACTCGCGGATGACGTGGGAGCGATCGTCAAGGAATTCAAGGGCGCGCTGGCGGCAGAGCACGGCGTTGGCATGGCGCGCACCGAATACATGCCCGGGCAGTTGGGTCCAGACATCATGGCCGCTATGGAAGGGGTGAAGCGCGCCTTCGATCCGGCAAACCGGCTGAACCCCGGCAAGATCGTGGGCAACGGCCCGTACCGTTTCGATTCGCACCTGCGCTGGGGCGCGTGCTACGACGTGCCCATCCCGTTCGACCCTGTGCTCGCGTATGCGGAGAAAGACGCGAGCTTCGTTGGCAATCTCGAGCAGTGCAACGGCTGCGGTGGTTGCCGGAAAGAGGCGCCCACCATGTGCCCCACCTTCATGGCTACCGGCGACGAATACATGTCGACCCGAGGGCGCGCCAATCTCATCCGTGCCGCGCTCGATGGGCGCGCCGCTTCGAACGGCGATCCGCTCTTCGCTCCCGAACTCGAGGCCGCCCTGAGCAATTGCCTTTCCTGCAAAGCCTGCAAGGCGGAATGCCCCTCGAATGTCGACCTCGCCTTATTGAAGGCAGAACTCATGAACGCCCGCCATGCGCGTGGCGGCGTGCCGCCCCGGGAATGGCTGTTCGGCCGTGCGGACATCCTGGGATGG
>CAZLBS010000003.1:11648-26671 GCA_964557505.1 uncultured Nitrospiraceae bacterium
GGGATGGCTTGGCACGCTAACCCCCGGCATCGCCAACCGCATGCTGCAATGGCCCAACTTGCGCAAACGCATGCGCAAGAAGCTCGGCATTACAGATAAGCGCCCCTTGCCGCCGTTCGCCAAACAACGCTTTGGCACGTGGTTTCGCAAGCATCGTCCATCAGCTGCTCCTTCCCGGGGGCCTGTATACCTCTGGGACGACACCTTCGTGCGCTATCACGAGCCGAACATCGGCCGGGCGGCGGTGCGGGTGCTCGAGGCCGCGGGATACGAGGTCAAGCTGGTCGCGGGCCGCCAGTGCTGCGGCCGCCCGTCGTTCAGTACCGGACAACTCGCCCGGGCCCGGCGCCTTGGCCAACACAATCTCAAGCTCTTGCAAGCGGCCGAAGGCCCCATCATTTTCCTCGAGCCTAGCTGCTGGCGCATGTTTGTGCAGGACTACCGCGAGCTGGGATTGGAAGGCGCGCAAGAGATCCGCAGCCGTTGCGTGCTGTTCGAGCAGTTCATCGAAGATCTGCTCGAGGCAGAGCCGCAGGCACTGTCCTTCATGCCCGGCTATAGTTGGGTGGCGATTCACACGCACTGCCATGCCGGCAGCATGTCGGATACCCGCGTGCAGGAACGACTCGCGGCCCGCCTGCCCAATGCCGAGGTCCAGCGGCTCGACACAGGATGCTGCGGCATGGCCGGCGCCTTTGGCATGCAGGAGGAGAAGTATCCCCTCAGCCGTAATGTCGGCCGCCACCTGGCCGACAAGGTGCAGGCGCTGACCGCGGGTACCCACGTGGTTGCGTGCGGCACGTCTTGCCGTCACCAAATTGACCATCTCACCGACGCCCACCCCATCCACATCGCCGAACTCCTCGCCGACAACCTAGACCTCCGATAGCCTGCCGCCCCTTTAACGCTCACTAACGTTTCCGACCCGTATTCCCGTGTGGCAAAATTATGAATCTTTGCTCAAGATACCCTTTATGACCCAAATTCGTCTTGAGCAATACCCGAAAAACTGTTACATTTCGGATCACATGGATTAGGCAGCGGTTAGCGGGCACGAACATGCAAACATGGTTTTCGATCAAGTCAGACGCCACCTCAGGCCGGCGTCACGTCGACGGGAAACGAACCGTCAAGACATATGCCTCAGTTGCCGCAGTGGGCTGGACGGCGGTATTGCTCGTCTCGCTGGCATGGCAGATCTCGTCCGAGTATTGGCTGATAGAGGAAGTGGCCCGCCACCGTGCCATCGCGAATTTTGAAGGCGACATGGCATACCGCCACTGGGCGGCTGGGCATGGAGGCGTATATGCGCCGGTCACGGAGCGCACGCCGCCCAATCCCCATTTAGAGCACCTGCCCGAACGTGACATCACGACGCCGTCTGGCCGGGAGCTGACCTTGGTGAATCCCGCCTATATGACCCGGCAGGCGCATGAGATCGGCAGGGAGCACTATAGGCGGCAAGCACACATTACGAGCTTGGATCCTATTCGTGCCGAAAACGCCCCGGACGCATGGGAAGCCCGCGCGCTCGCCCTGCTGAAAGACGGCGGAAAGCAGGACTACAGCGAAATCGTACCGTTCGAAGGCGAGCCGCATTTGCGCTACATGCGGCCCCTTATGGTGGACGCGTCATGCATGAGTTGTCATGCCGAGCATGGGTATCAGCCCGGCGACCAGCGCGGCGGCATCAGCGTGTCGATTCCGATGGCGCCGTATTGGGCGCTGGGCCGCGAGCATAATTGGCAGGCCGCCGCAGGTCATGGCGTCATGTGGCTGGCCGGGCTCGCAGGCATATTCATAGCGGCGTCGCATGCCCAAGAGCTTATGCGGGCCCAACGCAAGGCCGAGCGCAATGTGCGCAATCAACTTGTCTTCATGCACTCCCTCCTAAGCGCCTTGCCTTGTCCGGTGTTCTACAAAGATGCGCAGGGGCGCTATCTCGGCTGCAACCCCGCCTTGGTGCGCTTCACCGGGATCCGCCCGGAGGCGCTGATCGGGAAGACCGCCGCGGAGATATGGCCAGAACGGCTTGCGGAGGAATACGAGAACCAAGACCGCGCGCTGCTTTCGGACGGGAGCATGGACGACGCGGGCGGTCATCAGTGGGATGGCAGCGCTATCAATGCGAAAGGCGAAACCCGCGACGTGGTCTTTTCGAAGGCGGTGTTCAAGGATGTGGACGGTCGCCACGGCGGCATCGTCGGGGCCTTCACCGATGTCACGGACGCCTTGCGGGCGTCACGCGACCTCGCCGCGCAATTGTCGTTCTTGGATACGATGATGAGCGCCCTGCCAAGCCCTGTGTTTTTCAAGGACACCAACAGCATTTACCTCGGCTGCAACGACGCGTTTGCGCAACTGACCGGCCGGCCGCGGGACGCCGTCGTGGGACGCCACGTGACGGAGGTATGGCCGGGAGACCTTGGCGCATTGCATCTCGAGAAAGACCGGGAAGCCATGGCCCGCGGCATCCAGATTCAATACGAGCGCGCGCATGCCATGGCGGAAGGCTACGAGGCATCGCTCGTGTACCGCAAAGCCCCCTACTACGACGGCAGCGGGATGATTGCCGGCGTGGTCGGGGTCATCGAGGATGTCACGCACATACGGAACCGGGAGCAGGAACGCCTGCTCTGGGAACGCCGCATTCAACAGGCGCAGAAACTGGAGAGCCTGGGCATCATGGCGGGCGGCGTGGCCCACGACTTCAACAATATCCTGATGATTATATCGGGCCACGCCGAACTGGCCCGGCGCGAAGCTGGCACGGAAAGCGCGCTCGAGAAGGACCTCGAGCAAATCCAGGCGGCGGCCTCGAAAGCGGGCGATCTCGCGCGGCAGATGCTGGCCTATTCTGGCAAAGGCAATTTTGAATTAGCGCCGAATCAGCTGAACGACATCGTGCTCGACATGAAGGACTTGCTGCTGGCGTCGCTGCCCAAGGTGGCCGAAGCGGCGTTTGGCCTTGCGCCTGACTTACCGGCCATCTCATGCGACCCGGTTCAAATTCGCCAGGTGCTGTCCAATCTCGTGACGAACGCAGGCGAATCGCTGGAAGATGAACCGGGCCGCGTGTCCATTGCGACCGGTCTCTGCGAACTACCCGCTGCCCGGGCTTCGGCAGGTCCGGAGAGCTTGCCTCCCGGCCGCTATGTGTATCTTGAGGTCAGCGATACGGGCAAGGGCATGGATGAGCCAACGGCGGCGCGCATGTTCGACCCGTTCTTCTCGACGAAGTTCGCGGGCCGCGGCCTGGGCATGTCCGTGGTTCAGGGTATCGTGAAAGGACATGGCGGCGGCCTCGACATCACGTCGCGGCCGGGAAGCGGCACCTGCGTGCGGATCCTCTTTCCAACAGCTGCCACGCTGGCGCCGCCGTCTAAATGCATTGATGCACCGCCGAAATCCCTGGAGCGGGCCGCGGAGCGCATGCGCGTCTTGCTTGCCGACGACGAACCGAGTCTCCGTAAAGTCGGCAGCCGCATGCTGAAGTCCCTTGGGTTCAAGCCGGTGCTTGCGGCCGACGGGCATGAGGTCATGGCGCAATTGGAACACCACGGCGGGGCTATCGCTTGTGTCTTGCTGGACCTTACCATGCCCCGCCTGGATGGCCGCGAAACGCTTCGAATGCTGCGGGATCGTTACCCGGCCCTGCCCGTCGTGCTCTGCAGCGGATTCCGGGAAGACGCGGCATCGCAGGACGACAGCCTCCCTCCGTACACCGCCTTCTTGCATAAGCCGTATGACTTGAGGCAATTGCGCGACACCCTCACCTTAGTCTTCGAAGGGCTGCGCTGCGCTTAGCGGGTTGCCGTGTCCATCCTCTTGCGTTCACTGCGGTTCTTGGATTGCCCCTGCCCCCCTGTTATGCTAAATGCAAGGAGTGGGATGTGGAACGCGCGCTAGTATCAGGCGTGCTGGGACCATGATGAGCGAACCAGAACACGAGCAGACCGTCGACAGCCCGGCGCAGGAGCGCTTCGTCACGCCTCGATACCGCCTCGCAAGGCGGCTCGGCGCGGGCGGAATGGGTGAAGTATGGCTCGCCGACGACCTGGAATTGAAGCGGCATGTCGCTGTGAAGCAGGTGCGCTTCGACCGTGCGCTCGACCCTGCCCTCATTAAGCGCATCGAACGCGAATGCCTCGTCCATGCCCGCATCGAGCCGCATGGCAATGTCATCACCCTATTCGACAAGGTGGTGCATGAAGACCAGATTGCGCTCATCATGGAGTACTTCCCGGGCCAATCGCTGCGGGCCTGGCTCGATGAGCGCGCCAAACGCAATGAGGCCGTCCCGCTTGATTGGGTGGTCAACATCGTGTTGCAGGCTCTCGAGGGGCTGGCCCACGTTCAGGCGGAAGGGATCGTCCACCGGGATCTCAAGCCCGACAACTTGATGATCGCGGAGTTGAACGGACGGCTTCGGGTCAAGCTCATGGACTTCGGCGTCTCGCGTATGCTGGCCGATGAACCCGGCTTCACGAGCATGACCCGGCAAGGAGAAGGCGGCCCGGGCACCCCGCTCTACATGGCCCCAGAGCAAATCGACCCGCAGCGGTTTGGCCCCGTAAGCGCGCAAACCGACATTTATGCCATGGGCATCATTCTCTATCAGATGCTCGCAGGCGAACCGCCGTTCAAGGGCACCCTCTCGGAAATCTTGTCCGCGCACGTGATGCAAGCGCCGCCCGCGCTGCCCGACAGCCTTGGGGATACCCCCGAGGCCTTGCAAGCCATCCTGCAAACGGCGCTCGCCAAAATGCCGGACGAGCGCTTTGCTTCCGCGGAGGAATTCGCGGCGGTGCTCAGCGAGGTCGACCGCGAGCTGTACCGCAATCAGACCATTCCCGCCCGCACAACCCGCGTGTTGAGCACGGCCTCAGCCGCTCGCTTGCCGCAAGCCCAGACCGTGGTGACGCCGCCGCGGCATGGTGCGAGTACGCTGACGCCCGAATCCAGCGGGATTCAATCACAAGCGGCGCCGCACGACACGCTGTCAGACGCGGCCAGCCTCAAGAAGCGGTGGCCCCTGGTCGCCGCGGGAGCCGCAGGGCTGCTCGTCATGGGCGCCTTGGCAACGCTCGGCTTTACAGCACTGACGTCAGACACCAACGCCACGGCCCATACCGAGTCTGCAACCGCGCAAGAAGAGGTGTTGACCGCACCGGAAGCCGAGACGCTCGAGCAGGCTGCCCCTTCGCCAACGACAGATGCTGACGGCAATGCAACATCGAGCGCCGGAAGCGCATTGGCCGCGATGCAGGCCGCGCCGGAGGATGCACGAGAAGACGCAGCCGCCACGCAATCCCCCAATCCGGCGCCGGAGCCGCCAGCTGTCCTGAGCGCCGCGAGCGACCCAGGATTGGATTTCCCAACCTTGCTGCCCCTCGGCCTTGCGGACGACCCAATGCCGCAGTCCAGCGCGGAGTCGTCGCTCCTGGCGCTCCGCACGCCCGATGCGACCGAGGAGGACGAGGCGGAGCTGCATGCCGCACAAGATGATGGCGGCGGGCAAGGCGGGGCGCCAGAGATTTATGTCGTTCAGCCGGGCGACTCATTGAGCCGTATCGCTGGAAGATATGGGGTTGCATGGGAAGACATCGCCTGGTGGAACGACTTGAAGACCGAGACGCTCAACGTAGGCCAGGAGCTGTACATGAGTGCGCCGGCAGGGAAGGGACCGCGTCCGGCAGACTACCAACCGCCCCGCGCGGCCCGTCCGGTGGTCCGCCAGGCAGACGCGCCGAGCCCCAGCCCCGCCCCGCCGGTGGCAGATGAGCCGCGGGTACGCATTGAATTTGAAACCGATTCACGTCAGAGCACGATCTTTGGCGGCGGCAAACAACGGGAGGATGAAGAAGAATGAGCCCTCGCCTAGGGATGGCATGGATTTCGGCGGCAGTGGTGATAAGCCTGGCGGCGGGTTGCCAGACGACAGGACGGGCTTTGGAGTCCGTACGCATTGCCGAAGCCAAAATGCGCTTTGGTTATGACAAGGAGGATGGGGTTCAGATCTTCATCAATCAGGCCGAAGCCGCCCCAGAATCCGTGTTGCAAGGGGAAACGCTGACGGCCGAGGTCGAGTACTTGGTGGCGGGCACTAAAGACACAAACGTCAACGTGACCGAGACATGGGTGATTCTGGAAGAAGGTGAACCAATCAGCGATACCAGCGAACTCGTGCATGAGGATCGCGGACAGAGTTTCTACTCCGCGACAAACCGCTTCGTCGTGCCTTCTCAATTGCCTCCAGGCACGTACCTCATGGAGTTTCGGGTGTACGTCAAGGGACTGCCGGGCGCCGAAGCGCGCGAAACCATGCGATTTACGGTCGTGGAACCAGCCTCAAGCCTCTAGCTCCGGCGTGCAAGGGCCGCGCCTCTGTCACGTCTCTTGCCTGTGATGCCGCGCGTTTGTATACTCCCGCGCTAACGCGCTTCGAACATGGAGTTGGTGGTGGAAATGCCTAGCGAAATCATCTTCTATACAGCCCCGATGTGCGGCGATTGCCAACTGCTGAAGGCCTTTATGGACGAGCATGGCTTGGCATACGAAGTGCGCGACATCAAGGCGGATCCGGCGCATGCCGAAGAACTCGAGTCCAAGACGGGCAAGCTCGGGGTGCCGTATGTCGTCGTCGATGGCGAATGGAAACGCGGTTACATTCCTCGTGAGCCGTTCACCCATCACTTTGCCCGCGAACTCTTTGGGCTGCCCGCACCTGCATAGCAGGCGCCGCGCCACGGACCCTTCGCGCGGCACGGGACAGACAAAGCATTGACTGCGTAAATACCCATCATTGGCCTACTTATGGCATCAAGGGCGGCTCCTGCGAATACGGCCTTTCCGGCTTTGTGTTCTATCTCATTGCAGCACATTATGTTGCCATGATATTGTAGCGCTACATGTTAATGAGCCGGGGGCCGGAAGGATTGCCCCAAAAACAGGCGAATGAACGCGGGGAGCGGGTTTGGCTGAGTCTCGGCAGCAACGCTGGGAACAGCCTGACCAATTTGCGGCGGGCCGTGCACCTCTTGGAGCAGCACCCCCGAATATCCGTGATATGCGTCTCACCTGTCTACCGCACCGCGCCTTGGGGAGTGACTGGGCAACCGGCATTTCTGAATTGCGCCGCCGAAGTCGAGACGGATCTGATGCCGCTTGAACTTCTTGAGGCGGCGAAGCGAGTGGAACAGTGCGTGGGACGACAGCCCCGCGAGCGCTGGGGGCCGCGCGAGATCGACATCGATCTTGTGTTATGGCCTGGCCGGGAATGCATTAGCGAACGCTTGACGCTGCCGCATCCCCGCTACCGTGAACGGGCCTTTGTGCTGATTCCGCTGCGCGACATTGCGCCGTATGCGTGCGACCCGGCAACGGGCGAACAAGTGCGGGAAATGGCGCGGCAGTTTCAGGACGCAGACGTCGAACGGTTGGGTCCGCTCGCGCCGTACGCAGACGAAGAAAACTGAACCGCTCCGCTTGGAGCCCAACTGGGACCGGGACGGATTGCGTCACGGTTCAGGAACGAAACGCGTATGCCCAGGATAACCGCGCCTGTCCTGCGGGCCAAGAAGCAGGCGGGCGAGCCTATCGTAACGCTCACGGCGTACGATTACCCCTCCGCGAAACTCGCCGATGAGGCGGGTGTCGATGTCATCCTTGTAGGCGACTCGTGCGCCACGACGGTCATGGGGCTGCCGAGTACGCTTGGGATCACCATGGATGCCATGGTCCACCACACCGCCATGGCAAGCCGGGCGGCCAAGCATGCCTTAGTGATCGCCGACATGCCGTTCATGTCGTACCAGGTCAGCGAGGAAGAAGCGCTCCGGAATGCCGGGCGGCTCGTCGTCGAAGGCGGCGCGCAGGCCGTTAAGCTGGAAGGCCCCATGAGCAAATATGGCGGGGCCATCGAGCGCATCATTCGTGCGGGCATTCCGGTGATGGGACACCTCGGGCTGCTGCCGCAGCACCTCCTTGCCTTAGGCGGATACGCTTTGCAAGGCGCCGATGAACAATCCGCGCAACGCATCGTTTACGAAGCTGAACAATTGGCAGGCGCCGGCTGCTGCGCAATCGTTCTGGAGAAAGTTCCTGCAGTCTTAGCGGAACGCGTGAGCAAAGACATCCCCGTGCCTACGATTGGCATCGGCGCCGGTCCCGGCTGCGATGGCCAGGTGCTGGTCATGCACGACATGCTCGGCCTTGGCATCTCCGCGAAGCACGTCAAGGTCTACGCCGACCTCGGCGCCATGATGCGTTCCGCCTTTGCCGATTACGTACGCGACGTGAAAGAAGGGGCCTTTCCCGGGCCCGAACATAGCCATTAGGGCGGAATAACCTGTTATGCAAATTATTACGACAGCATCCGAAATGCGGGAATGGTCGCGGGCGCGGCGGACCGAGGGAAAACGCATCGGCCTGGTCCCTACGATGGGGGCGCTGCACGAAGGCCACCTTAGCCTGATGCGCGCGGCGGTGGACCAGAATGACGTGAGCATCGCCAGCGTCTTCGTGAATCCCGCGCAGTTCGCCCCGAACGAAGATTTTGAAGCGTACCCACGGGACTTCGCGCACGACCAAGGGCTTGCTGAGGAGGCGGGGATAACCGTCATCTACGCCCCGAAAGCCGAAGCGGTTTATCCGGAAGGCTATACAACGTATGTAAGCGTGGACGCGCTCGACCAGCATTTGTGCAGCTCGTCGCGGCCTCACTTCTTCCGGGGCGTTGCAACCGTCGTCGCCAAACTGTTCAACACATGCGAACCTGACCGCGCCTACTTCGGGCAGAAAGATGCACAGCAAGCGGCGATTATCCGGCGCATGGTGCGGGATTTGGAGTTCGCGGTGGAGATCGTCGAGATGCCCATCGTGCGGGCGGAAGACGGGCTGGCACTCAGTTCGCGGAATCAATATCTCAGCCCCTCGGAACGGGAGCGGGCCTTGGCCCTGAGCCGGGCCCTGTTCACGGCCGAGCGCATGATCGATTCCGGCCAGCGCGACGCGGGCCTCATCGGCGAGGCCATGCGGCAAGAGCTGAGCCCGCACGTTGACCGCGTCGATTATGCGGAAGCCGTCGACCCGGACGAGATTGTGCCGCTCGAAACCATTGAGGGCCGCGCGCTGCTGGCCGTCGCCGCGTTCGTCGGCGGCACGCGCTTAATCGACAACATTAAAGTCCACGTTCCGCCTCAAAAGGAAGAAGAAGACGATGCAAGTTAATATGCTGAAAGGCAAGATTCACCGGGCCACGATTACCGAGGCCAATCTCCATTACACTGGCAGCATCACGCTGGACCCGGTGTTGCGGGAGGCGGCGGGCTTTCTCGTACACGAACGGGTGCAGGTGCTCAACATCAACACCGGCGATCGCTTCGAAACGTATGTCATCGAAGGCAAGCGCGGAAGCGGGGTCATCGGCCTGAATGGGGCCGCGGCACGTCTCGGGCAGCCCGGCGACCTTGTCATTGTGCTCGCGTATGTCTGGATGGACGAGCGCGATGCTGCCGAGTGGCGCCCCAGACTGGTCTATGTCGATGGCGAAAACACCATCATGTCCAGCGAATCGGCCTAATCCAACACGAATAGAGGGCTTGTAACGTTCCGTGCGATCTTAGAATGGCTAGCATGCGGGGGGACACAACGATGCGTACGATTTTGGCAATGACACTGGTTTTGATGAGTGCGGCCGCGGCGGCTGAAGCTGCAGGACCGATCGTCATCGCGCACCGCGGCGCATCGGGTTATGTACCGGAACACACGCTCGAGGCCTATGCCATGGCCCACGCGATGGGCGCGCATTACATCGAGCCTGATCTCGTCCTGACGAAAGACGGCGTGTTTATTTGCCTGCATGACACCCACCTCGAAGGCACGACGAACGTCGAGGAGGTGTATCCCGAGCGCGCCCGGGAAGATGGGCGTTGGTACGCGGCTGACTTTACCCTTGCCGAGATCAAGCTGCTCGAGGTGCATGAGCGCTTGCCGGGGCGCTTCCCACAGGGCAAGGCCAGCTTCACCGTTCCGTCATTCGCCGAAATGATCGAGCTGGTGCAAGGCTTGAACAAAACCACGGGTCGCGAGGCGGGCATCTATCCGGAAATCAAGGGGCCATCTTTTCACCGCGAAGAGGGGCTGCCGATGGAGGCCGCTCTGCTGGCCGTGCTTTCCAAGTATGGCTATGAAGGTCCGGACGCGAAGTGTTTCGTACAGTGCTTCGAAGTCGAGCCGCTCAAGCGCATCCGGCTGGAACTCGGGAGCAGCTTGCCGCTCATTCAGTTGATTAGCGGCAATGCAGTCTTTGCGGGCATGCTCAGCGTGGAAGGCCTTGAGGACATCGCCGCGTACGCCGATGGGATTGGTCCGGCGAAATCGTGGCTGGAACGCGACCCCACGGTGGTCGAGCGGGCGCACGGCGCGGGCCTCCTTGTGCACCCGTACACGCTGCGCGCCGATGCGGTCGGCGGGCGATACGACTCGCATTTCGAGGAAGTAGCGCAGTTCTACGGGGCATTCGGTGTGGACGGCGCCTTCACGGATCACCCCGATCAAACGCTCAGCGCCCTTCGTGAAATCAAGAACGAAGATGGCGAATCGCGCCTGGAGTCCTTGAAGTGACGGTTTATGGAAGGGCGGCGATTGCTTCGAGCGAGCCCGCCGGCCGCATGCGGGGCCCATTGGGCATGCGTTTAGCGAGCCCCGTCAAGACGGACCCTGGCCCACATTCATAAGCTTCAGCATCGCCGATTGTTTCCATTGCCGCCGTCCATTGAACGGGCGCAATGATTTGCTCGGCCAGCAGTTCCTGAATGCGCTCGGGGCTGCTCTCGACCTGGCCGCTTACGGAGGAAACGAACGGTATTTCCGGAGGCTTTAGCGCAAGCTTGCCAATGACGTCCGCAAACGCGGCGGCAGCATCGTGCATGTGCGGCGAGTGAAAAGGGCCGCTCACGGCAATGGGCAAGAAGCGGCGTGCGCCCGCGGCCTTCAAGGCGCTTGCAGCGGCATCGAGCGCGGCTGGGGCGCCCGCGACGAGCGTTTGCGATGGGCCGTTATAGTTGGCGATATAGGCGCCAGGCGGCAAGGCCGCTTCGATCGCGGCGGCGTCTATGCCCAGCACCGCCATCATGCCTCCCGCCGGGGCCATCTCGTCCATCAGGCGGGCCCGTTCGATTACGGCTTTGAACGCCTCCTCGAAGTCCAGGGAGCCGGCAGCGACAAGCGCCGCGAACTCGCCCAAGCTGTGACCCGCGACACCGGCGGCACGCATGCCTCGTTCTTGCATCACTGCCCACGCTGCGAGGTCCGCGGCGAGCAACGCCGGTTGCGCTAATCTGGTGTGCTGCAAGTCTTCGGCGCTCGATTCGAATAATTGAGTAAGCCAACCGCCGCCCGCCAGCGCCGCCGCTTCTTCTAGCAGTGCTTTTGCCGCCGGAGACTCCGTATAGAGGTCGTGCGCCATGCCCGGCTTCTGGCTGCCTTGGCCAGGAAAAATGAACCAGGGCATGCCGGCATTAGCCCTCCGCCGCCAGGCGCGCTTCGGCTTCGCGAAGTTGCTCCAAGCCTGAATTGATGTGGTCGTTGAGCCGGGCCGCGGCAGCTTGCCGCGCGCCGCGAATCGCGTTCGAAACGCCGCGCGCCGTGGTCGACCCATGAAGAATCAGGACGAGGCCGTTCACGCCCAGAAGATATGCGCCCGGATACTCGTTCGGGTCGACATCCTGCTTGAGCCGTTGAAAGGCGCCGCGGGCAAGAAGCGCCCCGAGCTTGCTCAGCCAGCTCTTTTGGATTTCTTTCTTGAGCAGCTGCCCCATGAGCGAGGCGGCGGCTTCGCTGGTCTTGAGCACGACATTGCCGACAAAGCCATCGCAAACCACGACATCGGCGTCGCCCGCGAAGATACGCTTCGGCTCGACATTGCCAATGAAGTTGATGTGCGGTTCGCGGCTCAAATTGCGATGGACGTTCTTGGCCACCTCGTTGCCCTTCACCTGCTCCTCGCCGATATTCAGGAGGCCGACGCGAGGCTCTGGGATATTGAGCATGCGTTGCGCGCAGACCATGCCCATTTCAGCAAACTCGCAGAGATGGCGGGCGGTGCAGTCGACATTGGCGCCGAGGTCAAGCATGACGACCGGGCGCTTGAGCGTCGGCAGAAATTGGCAGATGGCCGACCGCGAGACGCCTTTCAGCGGCGACAGTATCGTGCGCGAGGCGACCATCACGGCGCCCGTATTGCCAGCGCTCACAAACGCATCGGCTTCACCCCGTTTGATGAGGCGGAGGCCGACAAGCAAGGAGGCATCCTTCTTCTTGCGCACCGCCATGACGGGCTGTTCATGCATGCCGATGGCTTCGGACGCATGGACGACCCGTATGTTGGGACGGGCTCGGCGGGCTTGCAGCGCAGGATTCAGCACGGTGCTATCGCCCACCATGAGAATCTCGAGCGCATCATCGCGGGATGCGTCGATTGCGCCGTCGATTTCCGGCCCTGGAGCATTGTCCGAGCCCATGGCATCAAGCACTATTCGCATGACCCGGCTCCAGGGCGCGGCAGGCGGCCTGACTAATACTCTTTCTTTGCGGGTGCGACTTGGCGGCCCTTGTACCAGCCGCTGCGGCTCACACGGTGGGGCCGCTTCATCTCAGGCACCTCGCCTTCCAAACTTTCCACCAGATTTGGCGGCGTCAAGGCATGGTGCGACCGCCGCATGTTGCGCTTCGTGCGGGCGGTTTTCCGCTTTGGGACTGGCACGGAACTACTCCTTATCTCGGTTTTCTGCGCGCAGGCCGGGGAATAGCTCCCCCAGTTTTGCCAGCGCTTTATGGGTTCCAGGCGGCGCGGCCTCATCCGCTTCACCAGTGCCCTCGCGTTCGCCTGATGCCAAGGCTTCCATGGCCGCGGCCTCGCCGGCTTCGCTCATGAACTTCACGGGACGCGACAGCACGACTTCTTCCCAGGCCGCCTCGCGCAAGTCGATGGCACTGCCATCATACGTGTGCGAGGTTGCGATGGTACCGTCGGGCTGCACCGTTTCGGAGTCGGCCGGCTGCGGCTCTTCGCCCGGTTCGCAAGCGAAAAACGTCCATTCGACTTGAATGCGAAACGGCGCCTCAACGTGCTCGCCGGTCCAGTCGCATTCCCCATGGTGATGTCCCGATACGACGCCGTCGAAGCGGTACACGCCAGCGAAGGGACGCACGGTTCCTGCGATTCGAATGCCGCTCGCGGGCATCTGTTTCGCGCCCTGCGGCCGCAGGTCCTCGGCGTCGACGGTCTCGTCGACTTCGCGGCCTTCATCACTGATCTCGGCCAGCGGAATCGTCAGCTTACTCACAGCATGGTCTCCCGCCGGACTCATGGAGTCCGATAGCATACCAAGTTTGCACGTGCTCCGCAAGCGGCTGCTTCGGGCATATGGGTACGCGGCCCCAAGCGCCCACCCTTGGCTGGAGCATTTCGAGCGTACGCCTTCTTTCAAGACGCGCGCAAACGCCTATGGCGGCCGGAACATGCCATGGCGCCAGTATGTTTCGCCACCCAAATGGATAGTTGACAAAATGATTAGCCTCCTTTATGATTTGGACCTAAGGCAGTTCGAAAGGCAAGATGTTCGATGACCATACCAAGTCAAGATGCGGATACCGATGCGGCGCCGGGAGTGGGCGCGGATGTCGATGCGCGGATGCTCGAGCAGGCGCGTGCAATCCATCAGGTGGTGCACAAACTGCGCACGGGGTTGATTCGCCAGCACAGCAAACTGTCTTGCGCTGAGGACTTGGGGGTCGACTTGACGGTATCTCAGATCAACACGCTGATGATGGTGCGTCAAGAACAGCCTGTGACGATAAAGGGTTTGGCCGAGCGGATGGGCGTGAGCGCGCCGTCGGCCAGTTCGATGGTGGACAAGTTGGTGGAAGTGGGCATGGTGACGCGGGAGCAGAGCAAGGTCGACCGGCGCGAGGTCGTCGTGCAGCTGAGCGAACGCGCCGAACTGGCGATGCAGCGCTTGGAAGGCCTTTTCCTTGGGTACATCCTGGACATCATGAAACGCATTAGCCCTGAACAGCGGCAGCAGTGGCTCGAGACCTATGAAGCCATCGGCGCGGCGCTGGATGAACGAGCCAACGAAGTTGTCCCGGGTGCTGAGACTTCATAAGGGAGCAGCGTGTCCGACATGAGTGAACATGACCCATCCGCGAGTTCGAATGCGAGTGCGCCCGCAACGGCAAGAAAACGCCGGGGCGTTCGCATCCCGGCCAAGCTTGCAAGCGCGCTGTTGGCCATGGCGATTTTGGCGTTTGCCGCGTTGACGGCCTTGGTCCTGAGCATGCAGCGCGAGCCTCCTGCGGAGGCCGTCATCGAAGAACGCGCCTTGCCGGTGGAGGCCATCGCGGTGACGCCCGAAGATGTCCAAATCATCATTTCGGAATTCGGGGCCGTGCGCCCGCTGGATGTAGTCGACGTGGCGCCGGAGGTGGCCGGGCGGGTCGTCGAGGTGCATCCGCGGCTCGAGGTCGGCGAGATCATTCCCGAAGGCGATGTGCTGTTCCGGGTCGACCCGCGGGATTACGAAGCGCAATTGGACCAGTCCAAGGCCGCTGCGCAGCAACTCCAGACCACGATAGACCGGCTGGAAACAGAGTATGCGAATGACCGCGAACGGCTGAAGACCTACGAGCGGAGCATGTCGCTGGCGCAAGATGAGTACGAGCGGGTCAAGCGCTTGTTCGAGGAAGACAGCGTCGGAACCCTGTCGGGCGTCGACTCTGCCGAGCGGGCCTACAACACCGCGCGGGATGCCTTCGACTTGTTGAAGCAGCAGCTCGATGTCTACCCCATGCGGATCAATGAGGCGCAGGCGAACCTGCAATCCGCCGAAGCGTCGTTGCGGATGGCCGAGATCAACGTCGAGCGGGCGACCGTTCGGGCGCCCTTTACGGCACGCCTAAAGGATGTCGAGGTGGAGGCCGAGCAATATGTTGCGCCAGGCGCGCCCGTTTTGACGCTC
>CAZLBS010000004.1:0-1427 GCA_964557505.1 uncultured Nitrospiraceae bacterium
AATCGCCGGCCACTACAGCCCCAAGGCCGCGTTGATGACCAGCTGCACGTCGACGGCATTCGTTTGATTGTCTTGATTGATGTCGGCAGGTGCTCCAATGCCCAGCGCGCCATTGATCACAAGCTGAACATCGACAGCATTGACGGCGCCATTGCGGTCCAGGTCTTCGGCCCGTTCGCCGCCCGCTGGCTCCAGAATCAGTTCAACCGAAGACACGGCCGCCCCGACGAAGGACGAGCGGCTCGCTGGTTCAAAACCATCCGCCTCGACCGACACGGTGTATTGCCCTTGCAGGAGGGCGGGAAAGAGAAACGTGCCGCCGGCCGCTATCGTGGTTTCAGCGTTAACCGGCCCGGAAAGCGAGACGACGGCGCCCGAAAGAGGCAATTGCTTGGACTGGGCCGAGACGGCTCCCGCTAGCGAACCCTGCGTAAGCCTCGGGATGGGCACGGAATCGACGAAAAACTCGTACACATCTCCGGGCAACGCCGGCGCCGCGGCCGTGACCCGGGCGAAGTACTCCCCGCCGGGCAGCCCATCCAGCGTCACGCCGATGGTTTCAGGACCCGCCAAGCGGTTGACCCCTGTGCTGTCGAACACCTCTACGAAGGGGTCATCGCCCACCTGGCCGAGCGCCGTCACGCTGAACTGCTCGGCATCTTCAATGCGAAAGCGGTACCAGTCCTCATCGCCTTGCGGCAGCAGGTTGTGCAATTGCTCCTGCCCGAAGGTCGTGTGGTCGGCGCCCCGCACAGGAACGCCTGTTGCCGTGGCCGGGCTGTTGTCGGGTTCATACGGGTCGGGCTCGTTGCGGTTCCAGAACACGAGGTCATACGAGGGTACCGTGAATTGGTTGCTGAATTCCGTCAGCGCAAAGAAATGCTCGCCGGCTGCAAGCGTCGTAATGAGGCTGGTCTGAAACAGGTCATCGATGCTGCGGTTGCCGTCGGGGTCAAACACCTCGATGGCCACCGTCTGTACGGGACTGCGCGCTTCCACCACGATAGGCGTTTCTTCTGTCAGGGCGACTCGAAACCAGTCTTCTTCTTGGGGATCGGCCGCGCGCGAGACGATAGTCAAGTTCCGCAAAAAGGTGGCCGTCGGCAGCGGCGTAGCGTCGACCTGAAAGTCATTGGGCTCTGCCGCGTCCTCGCGCACCGGGGAAAGCGAGATGCCCACGTCGTAATCCGCCACGGGCTGCGCCGCGAATTGGAAAAGATACAGCCGAATGAAAAAGGCCGTGGGCGTGAAGTTGTTCGGACCGCTGCCGTCCGGCACGAGATCGATCACGAGCGAATCATCGCGGCTGTCCAGCAGATTCAAGTTGCTGTCGAATACATCAATGAGAATCTCGACGCCATTCGGCGTGCGGTGCAGGGTCTCGATGATGGCGGTTGCGGGCGAGTCGATCGTCAGGCGGTACCAAT
>CAZLBS010000004.1:1437-8989 GCA_964557505.1 uncultured Nitrospiraceae bacterium
TCCGCTGCTCCTCGAACACGCCGCCGCCCACCGCCCGCGCTTGCGCAGGATCGTTATCTGGCTCAAACGCATCTTGCTTCAGCGCGGCCGCCGCTACGGAAGACACGAAACACAGCACCAAGGCTGTGAATAGATTTGCATACATTTCGAAGTCAATTCTCCCGAGTGGCCCTCCAGCCAATACACGCATCATCATACCACCTGCGGGATTGTCCGCCCTGGCCGCCGCTGTTATACTGGGCACTATGATTACTGTACTCGGACTAACGATTACTGTATTTGCCGTGGTCATGGTTGGCATGGCCGTAGGCGTCATATTTCAGGACAAATGTCTGCGGGGTTCCTGCGGGGGTGAAGCGGTCATTGGTCCAGACGGCGAAGACCTGCGCTGCGCCACCTGCCCCAACCGCGATCAAGAAACCGGCGAGTGCGCCAATAAAGACGCCGCGTAAGCCCCGTAAATCCCTAATTCTCTGCGCTCGAACATGTTACGCACGTGATGCTGTTGCTCCATAAAATACTGGATTTTTATTCAGTTATATGTTAAGCTCATGCCTGGCGCGGTGGCCTGTCATTTTCCTCTTTACATGCAAGCACAACATGATATAGTGGGCTGGTCGGAAAGAATGCCCCATATCTTGGTGTTCACATGGGGAAGCGTTGGGGCAGGCGAGTATAGCGATTGTGAAGGGGCATGCGATGCTGTTTACGGTACGAGAACGGTTCACGCTGGACGAGGACTTTATTGTGCAATTCAAGGGCCGCCAACCCAAATGGGGGCCCTTAGGGTACGTGACCTACAAGCGTACGTATGCCCGCGTCGTTGATGACAGCGGCCGTACGGAAGAGTATTGGGAAACCGTCCGGCGAGTGGTCGAAGGCTGCTACACCATTCAGCTCAACCACTGCCGCCATTTCCGCCTGCCGTGGAAACACGATAAAGCGCAGCGTTCCGCGCAGGAAATGTACCGGCTGATGTGGGACTTCAAATTCCTCCCGCCCGGCCGCGGCCTCTGGATGATGGGCACCGACTACATTTACATGCGCGGCAGCGCGCCCCTCAATAACTGCGCTTTTGTCTCGACCGAGGAAATCGACTTCACCTTCAGCGAGCCGTTTTGCTTCCTGATGGATATGTCGCTTCTGGGCGTCGGTGTCGCGTTCGACACCAAGGGAGCCGGCAAGGTCAGCATCGTCGAGCCGGTGATGAGTGATGAACCGCATGTGGTCGACGACTCCAAGGAAGGATGGTGCGACCTAATGCGCCGCATTCTGGAAGCGTACGCCGGCCGCGAGACGTATCCGCGCGACATTGACTACAGCCAGATTCGCCCGGCGGGGTCCCCCATTCGCACCTTCGGCGGCATCGCCCCCGGACCGCAGCCGCTCATTGACTGTGTTGCGAATGTCGACAAAATCCTGCGCCCCCGCATTGGTCAGCGCATTTCGTCCGCCGACATTACCGATGTCATGAATGTTCTCGGGAAATGCGTCGTGTCTGGCGGCGTGCGCCGCACAGCGGAATTGGCGCTCGGAAGCCCGGTCGACCAAGAGTATTTGACGCTCAAAGATCCAGATTTGAACAGCGATAAGCTGATGGCCTGGCGCTGGGCCTCCAACAATAGCGTCGAAGCCCAGCCGGGCATGGACTATCAAGGGCTCGGCATGCAGACCGCGAAGAATGGCGAGCCCGGCTATTTCTGGCTCGAAAATGCCCGCGCCTATGGCCGCACCAAAGATCCCAAGACGTATGCGGATGCCAAGGTCGCGGGCACGAATCCGTGCGGCGAGCAAAGCCTCGAGTCGTACGAGATCTGCAATCTCGTCGAGACCTTTCCGTCGCTCCACCATTCGTTCGAGGAATACCGGCGCACGCTCAAGTTCGCCTATCTCTACGCCAAGACAGTGACCCTTGTGCCCACGCACAATGAGCGTACCAATGCCATCACCCTGTGCAACCGCCGCATCGGCTTGTCGCAGTCGGGCATCATCGAGGCTTTCGAAAAGCACGGCCGCCGCACGCATTTCGAGTGGTGCGACAAGGGCTATCAGTACGTGGCCGAACTCGACAAGATTTATTCGAGCTGGTTGTGCATCCCCGAAAGCATCAAGCGCACGAGCGTGAAGCCGAGCGGCACGGTGTCGTTGTTGCCGGGCGTGACGCCGGGCATTCATTACCCGCATGCCCAGTATTACTACCGCACGATCCGCATCGACAAGACCAGTCCCCTCATCGACCCCATCCGGCGTGCCGGCTACCGCGTCGAGGAATCGGTCTACGGCGACAACACCTGGGTGGTCTACTTCCCCGTCAAACAGGAGCACTTCGACCGCTCCAAAGACGAGGTTTCCATCTGGGAACAGGTCGAAAACGTCGCGCAGATGCAGTATTACTGGGCCGACAATCAGGTGAGCGTTACGGTGACCTTCACCCCCGGGGAAGCGGCATTCATCCCGCACATCCTCGAGTTGTACGAGACGCGGCTGAAGTCGCTCAGCTTCCTGCCGTTGACCGAGCATCAGTATGCCCAGGCGCCTTATCAGACCATCACCAAGGATATGTTTGAAAAGGCGAACGCGCACCTGCAGCCGCTCGACTTCACCAGCCTCAATACCAAGGAAGCCGACGATATGTATTGCGACAGCGATCGTTGCGTCGCCGCACCGGTAGAGCCCGAAGAAGTCGGCATCTCGCGCGAACAGGAGTTGCCCTTTACCAACGGCAATGGCAACGGTCACGTACAGGAAGCAGGCCGCCGTGAAGAAATCGAGGTGGTCAAATAAGGGCCGGGCCTAGCGGCCCTGTATGAGGCTGTCGCGCTACAACCGCGTGGCGGCGATTTCCAGCGACATCTGAAGCGGGATGCTGCTTGAGGGCAGGTTTGCGCCCGGAGCATCCATTTTCAATTGGCCGTCGATCGAGGCCCGTGCCTCGCTGGTACGCACCCAGCCCGTCTCGCCATCGAGAATATAGCTGCCCGCCATGGCGCCATTCAGACGCATCTCCATCGTGATGCCTCCCATGTCGATGGGCGCGCCGGCTTCATTCGGCGTAATCGTGCCCTCGAGCGAGAGCTGCACGTGGGGCTCGACGCTATCAACGGTGTAGGTAGCGGAAAGCGTCAAGGGCGTATCGCCGCCATAGGCGGCTTCGCGCGTCCACGTCTGGCCCGGCTCGATGGGCGCTGCCGGAAGCGCCGGGAAGAGCGCGAGTTCAAGCGACAGGCGTTCGTTATCCGAATCCAACTGAGTTTGCATCTGCTGGCGCATTTGCACTTTTTCCGCCGGAGGCAAGTCGGCCTTGGCCATTATGTCGTTCCACATTGTCTCGAGGCCGGTGACGGCCGAGACGGCACCGGTCTTGTCCACAAAGACGTTGAAGGAATTGCCCACGGCCACTTCGGCCACCTGATAAAAGGGATTCTCCGGATCAGTGCTGTCGAATTCGACTCGCTGTCCCATTACACTCATTCTGCTTTGCAGGTCGAATTTGCCTTGCACCACCTCGCACTTGGCGTCGCCAAACTCTCCCATTTCTAAGACGGTGAAGGTCAACTCGTCTTGGAGTTCGGAATCGTTGAACATGTTGAAAGGGCCGCTGCTGACGGTCACGTTGGTGATTTGGTCCACGCTGTACTCATAGGTGGCTCCCGGCTCGAAGGTGTATTGCACCGGTTTCGGGGCCGGACCACAGGCGGTAAGCCAGACCCCTGAGACGCTGCAAAGCCCTAGTACGGCATATCTTTGAATTGCGCTGCCCATAACCCTCACCCTCCCAAGATGTGTATACCCACAAACCGGGGGGGAGCGTAGCCCAATTTGAGCACCTGCGCAACATATGCCGGCAGGCTGCCTGAGTTCAGGCGGGCGGCGGCCCCGCAGAGCCGAAGAGGCGGGCAAGGCCAAAGCCGGCAGCGGCCGCGGCAAACCCTACGGCTACCTGAATGCCCGCGTTGGCCATGGCGCGCATCGGGCGCCCCTCACGCATGAGCATGAGCGTTTCGTACTCGAATGTAGAGAACGTCGTGAAGCCGCCCAACAGGCCAACGAGCATGAACAGGCGCGCATTCGGCCCTAGCAAGCCCCGCGTTTCACTGAGTTCGCTCAGCAGTCCGAGCAAAAAGCATCCGAGGATGTTGACGGTCATCGTGCCGTAAGGCGTCCAGGCGCGCTCGAGCAGATGATTCACCCCCAGCGTCATCACGAAGCGCAGCACCGCGCCCACGAATCCGCCCGCGCCGACCCAAAGCAACTGCAGCGCAGTAATGCTCAAGCGGCATGTTCCCAGGCCGTGCCTTCATGCGCGAATTGAAACTCGAGGGGATGGAGAATTTCCGCGAGAATCTCGACGGACTCGACCAGGCTCGGGCCGGGCGAAAAGAAGTAGCGGCTGCCGTCGACAACATACACATCTTCCTGGCTAACGGCGCGCAAGTGCTCCCAGCCTTCATGCAAGCGCAAATGGCGCAGGGCGTCATTGGCCGCGTCGAGCGGCTGGTCTTCAAGCATGATCACAATCACGTCAGGGTCGGCAGCGGCCACAAGCGACCACGAGAGGTCGCGCGGGGGCTTTCGGAAGAGGCGGCGGCCCCCTGCCATTTCAACCAACTCGGGAATCCATCCGCCCGCCAGCCGGAAGGGGCTGTGCGAGGCAATGCAGGCTACCCTCGGCCGGTCGACCTGCCCTTGGGCACGCCGAAGAATCCCCGCCATCTGCTGTTCCATCGCGCGCCTCAGGTCGCGGCCTTCCTGCTCGCGGCCGCAAGCCTTCGACAGCATGCGGATGGAACGCCAGACATCCGCTAAGGTTCGCGGCGCGGATTGAAATACATGCACGTCGTTGCCCAACAACGCACGGGCAGCCCTCAAGACTGCGCCCGCATCCACGCCGAGGGCGTCCAAGTCGAACTGGGTGACGACCAACTCCGGGCGCAGAGCGGCCAATAGCGTCGCGTCGACCCGGTCGACCGCGAGTCCCTCTTGAACCAACTGACGGTCCCGCTCGCTCGCCGCGTAGAAGCTTTCCGGCACGGGATGCTTCGGCTCGGTGCAGGCCGGCACCGCCTCCACCGAACGAGGCGAAATACAGCGATGCGACCGGCCCACCAAACTGTCGGCCAAGCCCATCGCCGCAATCGTTTCCGTTGCCCATGGCAACAGCGATACGATGCGCGCCATCCGCGGCATCCCCTTGGTGAAAATCTGCTGCCTTGCCGCCCTTATCTACCCATTCACCCCGCGCGAGATTATTGCTGACCTTCCCTCTATAGTCAATTGATTTCCTGCCAGACGGGAATTTTGGTAACTTCCAGGTTGCCCTGCAGTATCATTCTATATGGAGGGAAGCGGGCAAACGCACCCCGCGAACATGGGAGGAATACCAGCCATGCATGGAAAGCGTATACGCCCTATTGGGAAGGCGAAGCTGTTTATCGAGGAACTCGAACGCCCTGCGCTCGCGCAATGGCAGGCGACGACGCTCGCCGTTGGCGAAGAATGCGGCAGTGGCGGAGCCGAAGATAAAAAGGAATGCATCACGACGCTCGCAGTGGGTGAAGAGGCCTGACCGCCCATCCGCCTGCGCACGTCTTGATGTACTGTCAAGGTCTTCGCCGGACCGGCAAATATTGGTCGCGCCGACAAGCCGATCGCCGCGGCCCGCCACGCCACTGATGGCGCCACGCTCATTACATGCCCGCCTTGCGCGGGTTTTTTTGTGTGTAACTATAATGACTGCCTAGGGTTGGCTGGGAATCGCGGGCATCTTTGAAGCAATGGGCTGCGGCGGCACGCACATTGCGGGAGTCTGACCGGTAAATGCCGCGCCGAAAAGATCTTCGGCCTGATAGAAAAGTAGGGTATAGTGTGGCCGGGAGGCGGATCGGCGTGCGAGCGCACGTGAAGAGGGATGCAACACCATGAAACAGGCATCGGGGCATAGCGTTACCTTGCATGGCGGCCGGGGCATAGGCCTGGCCATCGCCGTAGCTTGCTGCTTGCTGCAGGCGGTTGTGGCGCAAGCAGGAGCGCAAGAAAAGGACGTGGCGGTCGAGTTCGCGTCGAAGACCATCTTCGACGCCACGCCGCCTAATGTCGGCTCGATGACCGCGCCAGAGCGGCTTAGGGAAGCCCCCGTCAATCTCGCCTACGAAGGCGTCGCCGACACGGGCGGAAGCGGGCTTAAAGAGGTGACGCTATGGATGCGCCGTGGAGGCGCGGCGTGGAACCGGACCGATGCGACCAGCACCGAAGCATCCGGCTCATTTACCTACAGCGAAATCCTAGGCGACGGGGTATATCGCTTCGCCTTGACGGCCGAAGACATGGCCGGCAACGAGAGTGCGGAGCCTACGGGGGACGGCATGGCGACGGTCATACTGGATGCCACCCCGCCCACGATCACCTTGCTCGGACCCTCCGCGGATGTGGTCCAAGCGGGACAGGCCTACGCGGACCCAGGCGCCACGGCATCAGATGCCATCGATGGCGACCTGACCTCGGCGATTGCGGTCGAGAGCGATTTGGACACCGCGGCCCCCGGGCAATATCAGATTGCTTACCGCGTATCCGATGCGACAGGCAATGCCGCGGAGCCTGCCTTGCGGACCGTGCAAGTCTTGCCGATGTATCCACTGACCATCACTCAGCCGGATATGGGCGTCATTCAAGCCGGCCCGGCGCCGGGCCCGAATGGCTATGCGCCCGGGACTGAGGTAACGCTCACCTACCGCCCGGCTGCGGATGTACCCGTCGAAGTCGAGGCTTGGACTGGCGGCGCCCGTCCCGAAAAGAGGGATCGCACGGTCGCCAAGGTCGTGATGGATCAGCCGCGCACGGTTGCCATCGTGTTGACGCTTTCGACTGGCACGGTGCGTGTCAACGTGACCCCCGGGACTGCCTCCTGGCGTGTGACCGATAGCACCAACGAGACCTACGAAGGCAACGGCGCAGGCGTCTTGGACGAAGTGCGTCCCGGATTGGTCAATGTCGAATTCCTTCCATTGGAGGGGTATGAAACGCCTGACGCGCAGAGCGCCACGCTCGCCGCCAACGATACGGTGGTCTTCGACGCCGAGTACGAAGAGATTCAGGTCTATCAATTCGCGGCGCCGGGCGACCTTCAAGGGGGCGCCAGTGCCGAAGTGCCCGCGCCCATTACGCTCAGCAACAGCACGGGCGTAACGGCGTTCTCGGCGAACATCACCTTTGACGGGGCCGTGGCCCAGGTAAAGGACGTGCGCCCTGGAGCACTTGCGGCGTCTTGGCCGGCGCCCACGGTAGACATCAACGAGAACCGCGTGGCGGTTTCGGCGACGGGCCCCGAACTGGACGGCTCGGGCGGGACGCTCTTTACCATCGTGTTCGAGCCGGCGCCGGGCCTCCGCGATACAGGGGTTTCGCCCATTGCCTTCGCCTCGGCTTCGCTCAATGGGGGCGCCTTGGAGGCCCTCTCGAATAATGGGAAGATGACCATCACGCCCATGAACTGGCTCTGGGGCGACGTGAACCGCGACGGCAATACAGACAGCGTCGATGCGAGTTTGCTGCTGCG
>CAZLBS010000004.1:8999-13766 GCA_964557505.1 uncultured Nitrospiraceae bacterium
CGGGTCGTCGCGGGCGCGGATGATGCTCAGCCGCTTCAAGCGGTCGAGGAATCCGGCACGGAGCGCGGCATGGGCGGCGCGGACGTGACCGGCGACGGCGAACTAGGGGCATACGACGCCGCGCTGATCATGCAGCTTGCCAGCGGCGCGCGCCAGACCGTGCCCATGGACACCAACGCCGATACATATGGGCCGGATGAGCCGCCTGCGGATGGGCCCTCGCCGTCAGAACAACTCGCCAATGAAATGGCAGGCCTGCAAACGCGCACGGTAAGCGTGCTGGGGACGGTCATCGTCGACCCAGGCACGACAGTCGAACTGCCCATCAGTCTCGGCTTACAAGATTGCCTTGGCGTATAACGACGGCTTGCTTGAATTCGACGGATTGGCCAAAGGCTCGCTCACGCAAGAGTGGGCCGCGCCCGCCTTCTCAAACCGGGGCGGCGTGTTGACCATTGCCGGCGCCCATGCCTCCGATATGGTGGGCCGGGGCAACATTGTAAAGGTCACGTTCCGCGCCAAGTCGGGCGTGCCTGGAGCAGAAGCAGACCTCTCCTTCGAGCAAGTGCAGCTCAACGATGGGCTGATCGATGCGACCTTGCAAGACGATGTCGGCGCGCCGGAACTCACCGGGCTCGACCCTGAGTCGGGTGCGCTCGAAGGCAGCACGGCCATCACGTTGTCTGGCGTCAATCTCTCCGCGGTCGACGAAGTCATGTTCGGCGATTTGCCCGCCAAACATCTGACCTACAACGCAGGCGAAGGCACCCTAACGGCCGTGACGCCCGCGGTGGAATCGGTTCAAACAGTCAGCGTCACGGCGTCGGCCTTAGGCCAGCAAAGCGTCCTCGAGGATTCCTTCGAGTACTTCGACCCCGACGTGCAAGTCGACCTTGAACCCGAAGACGAAGTCGAGGTGGGCGAGCCAGTCGAGGTGCCCGTGGAATCCAGCAGCCCATGGGGCAATTTCCTGCGGCGCCTGTCCTTCATGTTCAATTGGAACCCGAATACCTTCGCATCGGGCGGGAGCGGAAAGAGCACGCAAAAGGTGGAAGACCTGGTGCGGGCCAAATCAGGCAGCGGCATCAAGTCCGTGTCCGCCGAAATCGTGCGGCCGGGGCAAATGCGCGTGGTCATCGAAGGCGATGGCTTTGGCGATGGCCCGCTGGTGAATCTCAACCTGGTCGCGATTGGCACCGACCTCGGCCCCGATTCGCTCATCTACATCAGCGACGTTGAGGCGGAGTCCATGCAGGAAGATCGCAAGACGGTCAACGTGGGCACGAAGGCCGCGATGCCAGGGCGGCAGCGCTGGTAGCCTGAAAGCCGCGTACCGCACCAAGAAACGTTCGCGCACGGCGCCCGGGGATGCTAGGCAACCTCGGGCGCTTGCTATTCGCGCGGCAGGTCCGACGTGCGCGGAAGGGCGGGAATGGCCCCTTTCGTCTGGGCGGTATGGGCCGCGCAGCGGTTGGCGTAATTCAAGGCCCGCTCGAGGTCCGCGGGCGCGATGGGGACGCCCTTCGCCACGCGCACGCCGCCAGTGATCAGGTAGGCCAAGAGTCCCGCCATCGCACTGTCGCCGCAGCCCGTCGTATCGGCCACCTCCACCGGGATGCCAGGCGCGCGCACGCAAATGCCATCTCTGTTGTATGCGGCCATCCCCTCGCCCCCGCGGGTGATGATGATCCACGCCGGACCCCGTTGCAGCAGGGCCATCGCCGCGGCCTGCTCCTCTTGAAGGCCTGACAACAAGTGCAATTCCTCCCGGGAGACCTTCAGCAAATCGACGAATGGCAAGGGCTCGAGCATTTTCTCCCGGGCCGATTCTTCATTGAGCCAGAGCGCCGGGCGGTAATTGGGGTCGTAGGTGACGAACAGTTTCCGGTCGCGCGCCGTCTGCAGGCAATAGCGCGTGGCGTCTTGCGCAGGCGGAAGCACGAGCGACAGCGAGCCAAAGTGAAAGACCTGAGCCGCGTCGAACACCGTCAGGTCAATGTCGGAGGGCTTGAGGGACAAGTCGGCACCTGGATGCCGGCAGAACGAAAACGTGGGCACGCCCTCATGACTCAACGCGACGAACGCCAGCGTGGTGGGTTGTTGGCTGGTTGTGGCGAGGGAGCGAATGTCCACTCACTCCTCATCGAGGACCTTCCGAAGAAAGCGCCCGAAGGCATCCGTGCCAACCATCCCGACAAATGCACTCGGGCAGTCCAGCCGCTTCAGGCCAACCGCGACATTGGCCGGCGCGCCGCCCGGTTTCCGAATGAACGTCTCCGCATGAATCAGGTCGTCGCAGGGCTCGGCGGCAATGAAGTCGATGAGCAGCTCGCCCATGCAGACGACGGCAGGCGCATCAGGCATTGGCGGTGGCTCCTTTCTTGACGAGTCCATAATGCTCGAGCCCTTCCGCGATACCGGCCGCGTAGCCGGCCCCCGCGAAATACAGCCGCGCGCTCGACTTCTTCAAATTGGCCAATTCTTCGCTGTGGTTGGCCACGACGATGCCCGCCGTTTGCCCGAGCAACATGTCGCGGTCATTGCCGCTATCGCCAGCGGTAGCGATGCGTTCAAGCGGAATGTTCCACTTGGTCGACAAGTATCGAATGGCCTTCCCTTTCGACGCGCGGTGGGGAAGAATGTCGACGTAAGTGCCATGCGAAAACAACATGGTGTAGGCCACACGCGCTTTCGACAAGGCATCGTGGATGCGCGCCAGCGCGTCTTCCTTGTCGTAGGATTCATCTAAGTCATAGCTGATCTTGAATTCCCGCTGCGTCTGCTCGTCATCCTGCAGGCTCATGAAAGACAGTTCGCCCAGGACTTGCTTGATGCGTTTTGGTTTCCACTTCGGGCGGAGATGGCTGGCCCATCCCTTGTCCGGCACGAGATCGGCCCCGTAATAGATCTCCGCGCCCACCGACGAGATGATCACATCCAGCGCCTCGATGCCATACTCCTCCAGCAACGCGGTAATGCTTTCGATGTGGCGGCCGCTGGCGACGCCAAAGCCGAGATGCTCGCGGTTCGCCTTCATCAATTCGAGCAAGCGGTGCATCGACTCGTCATCGCCGAGCAACGTGTTGTCGATGTCGGTAATGAGAATGCTGTTCAGGCGCGACAAGCGCTTCGCGGGCGGCGAAGTGGTCCCCAACTGTACGGTGTCGACGGGCGTCTCCTCGCGCGTCCCCGTGAGCTTTTGGACCGCGTCGAGGAAGCTGCGGCAATGCGTCTCCCATGAATAGTGTTCCCGTACGAGATTGACGCCGTTGGTCGAGTATTTTTGCCAAAGCTCCTGGTCCGTCAACAATTCCTTGATGCCATTGGCAAGTTCGTCTGGCTGGGACACATCGACCAACGTCCCGCTTTCGCAGTTGGCTTTGATGTCTTGCGGGCCGCCATTGTGCGTGCCCACAAAGGGCAGGCCCACCGCGGAGGATTCGATGAAGGTCAGGCCAAAGGGCTCGACATGCGCCGGATTCACGAAGACGCCGCCTTGCGAGGCTGTCAGCCGGTAGAGTTCGGGCACGTCGGTTTCGCTGTCGTGATTCTTCGGAATGGCCATTCGGCCATAAAGGTCATAGCGATCCATCATCAGCAGAATGTCCGTCAGCACGGAGCGCTCGCCATCGGGCATTTCCTCGATGTCTTTGCGCACCCCCGCGAAGATGGCCAGGTTCGCTAAGGCCTGCAACTCTTTGTCTTCGCCATAGGCCTGTACGAGCGAATCGATGTTCTTCCGCTTGTCGGGGCGGCAGAGCGCCAGGATGATGGGCTTGGTGCGTTCGAAATGGAAGCGCTCCAATTCGCGCGACATGCGCATGCGCGCCTGCTTGAACTTCTCCGGCACGTTATCTGGAGACAGATCATACTCGTAATACGGGAAGAATCGGTCGAGGCCTGTGCCCGGCGGCACGACCGCAAACTGCGGCGTACTGCCGTTGTCATACGCCTTGTATTGGCTGTCGCGCTCATGCGTCGTGCTCGCGACCACCAGATCGGCGGCGGCCAGGCTGTGCTCTTCTTGCTGAATGCGGTAGTCAATGTTGTATTTCTGGTTCGCCTGTTCGCGCGACATGCCCGAGTTGTCGAGGTAGGCGAGTTTGTCGCGCCCAAGCGAGTGTCCCGTAAAGATGAACGGGACGCCGTAGGCGGACGCGACTTCCCGCGCGATGTAGCCCGCATCTGCATAGTGGCCATGGACGAAGGCGGGGTTGCGGCCTTCCTTGCGCGTAAACCAGATCATCGCATCGACGTAATCGTCGAGGTACGGCCAGAGCTTTTCCTTGGCCATGTACCGGTTGCCGCCGCACGGGAGCCGCACGATACGGGCTTTCGGTCCAAGCTCTTCGATGCGTTCCCCATAATCCGGCGACACGCGCCGGTCGCGAATTTGCCGGGTAAAGAGATCGACCTGGGCGACCTCGTCCAGTGAGCCGAGGGTGCGGGCGAGTTCAAGCACATAGCGCACTTGTCCGCCCGTGTCGGCGTCGCGCCCCATTTCAACGCGCTCGCCGCGGATAAGGCCATGAATGCTAACCAATTGAATATACATTAGAGCTTACTCCTGAAGGATGGCCTGGGCGCGCGGCCGGTATAGCGTGTGATAAAGCGTATGGATGTATTGGTCCAACGCCGGCCGGTTCATCACGTCCAGGTAGTTCCAATATGAATAGACGTTTGACAGCCGCAAAATTTTCTTGGCATGGGCTGTCCAGCTAAAGGCGTCTTGGACGCGGGCTTTACCCGCTTCGCTGAAGCGTTTCC
>CAZLBS010000004.1:13776-15351 GCA_964557505.1 uncultured Nitrospiraceae bacterium
CGTTTCCACAATTGATGGTCGGTCACGATGCGCTCCATGGCCAAGGCGAAGTCCTCTTGGAGGTTGGGGTTGTGCACTTCGCCGCTCACGCCGCGCTCGACGATTTCAGCGGGTCCGCCAAAGCACGTGACCACGACCGGCAGGCCGCACGCCATGGCTTCGATGACGGTAAGGCCAAAGGTTTCCAAGTGGGCCGGCTGCGCAAACACCCCCCCGTGGTCCGCCATGACGCGGTAGGCTTCGCCCATCTCATGCTTGTTCAGCGGACATCCGCGCCAACGCACGTGGCCATGCAACTCGAAATGATTGATCAACTCGTGGAGCTTGTTGGCCACTTCGATTTCTTCGTGGTCGTTCGACTGCGAGGCATCGACCAGCGAAGAGGAGATCACCAGGTTGGCAGACTTGCGCAGGGTTTCGCTGTTGCCAAACATCTCGACAAGGCCCGGCAGGTTCTTGACCTTGTCAAGCCGGGATACGGCAAAGATGGGGGGGAGGCTGGGGTTTTCCAAGTAGCCGACCGATTCCGGCCCCGGCTCTGGAGCCAAGAAGGCCTTGTCGAGTACCTGGCGCACCTCTTCCGCCCGGCGCTCCTTTTGCGTGTAGCAATAGAAATGGTCTTCCGACGCGCCCGGCGGCACAATATTATGGCGTGCCAACTGCGGATCCATGCCGCTTTCCACGCGGTACAGGCCCGGCATGCTGAAGCACTCGTACGATTCAAACATGCCCATCGCTGTTTCGGTGCCGCCGATTTCGCGGAATGAACTCGAAATGATGTAGTCCGCCGAGTTATAGGCGATGAGGTCAGCCGTGAACTGGCAGGAAAAATGGTAGTCCTGTTCCATGTCCGCCCAGTTCATGTCGCTGAAGAGATATTTGGTTTTTTCCAAGGCATGCACGGCCGCGCAATGCGTCACCCCCAAGTCATCCGCCAGCCGGTGCGCCACCAGGTTGCCGTCGCTGTAATGGCCGATGATCAAATCCGGCTTGCCGTGCAGCTCCGACACCAACACCGTGCGCGCCTCTTCGGAGAACGTCTCCAGATATGGCCAAATCTTGAAGCGCGAAATCCAGTGCGGGATGACTTCGCCATTGTCGTAGCGGAACGGGACCCGCACGATCTGGCTGTGCTGCGCGCCAAGCACTTTCTCGCGCGGCAGGCTGCACGTCGTGCCTTCATCCTCGGGGATGAGCCGCGTCAGAATAAGAATCTGGGGAACCGTGTCCAGTCCGCACAACTCGAATTGAGAGCAGAGATAGCTCTCGATTGCGCGGGCCTGGTCAAGCACATAGGTCACCTGGCCCCCGGTATCGGGCCGCGACATGACATCCTTCTGCGCGAACCAGCCATGCGGCGACACCATCACGACGTGCCGGATGAGCGGCAGCCGCCCTAGAAACTGTTCCAGCCGCTCCGGGTCTGGGTTTTCCAACTGCTGCTGCAGCATCCCAAGCGTCTCGGCAATGCGTCCTACCGTATTGCCCCAGCCCGCTTCCAATCCTTTGGTGCGCAACTCATGCTTGACCTGCTCATACGGCGTGCCGGCGCCCCAGTCGGGCAGTTGCGTGAGC
>CAZLBS010000004.1:15361-16591 GCA_964557505.1 uncultured Nitrospiraceae bacterium
GGAAGTCGACCAGCGCCCGGCGGAAAATGGCGGGGTCTTGATACAGCTGTGCGCTCAAATGCTTATTGAGCAGAGAAATGCCCTGGCCGAGGCTGCCCGCATCCTTCACCTTCGGAAAGTCTTGAAAGAAGGGGGCGAAATTGATGGTCAGGCCGCTATGGCTGGCGGCCTCATGCCCCTGAATGTAGGCGTCCTTGACGGCGAGGTAGTGGCCGCGCGAGACTTCTTCCATGCGGGGCTCTTGCGGATGCAGCCGCACCACGCGCTTCGCTGCAATCTTCGGCCGCAGCAGCGCATACGTATAATCGCCGACCACGACAAGCTCTTGGCAGCCCCGGAAAAGACGGCGGATGGCCGCATGCGTGGTCGCGTCCAATCCCTCTTCCGTTTCCAAAAAGGCCTCGAGCCCTTCCGCGATTTGGTCCATGAGAAAGAACGTTTCCTCATGTGCGCGTAGCGAAAGGAAAAACCGCTTGACCACCGCAATGGCCTCGGGCGTGATGAGATCGATGTAGTGCGTGCCATCCGCCGACGGAATCGTTGGCGCCACTGTTGCATCCATTGACGTTCGTTCCCCCTATGCTCGTTGCGGGCATTGGCCGGCGCGGCAGGCATTCCCTTGGGAGTGGTTGGCGTGCGCGCGCGGCCAGCGCGCTACTGCGGTTGCCTATCTGCCTGCGGCGCATCCGCGGGATAGCGCAAGCCCCATTGTTTGCGCACGCGCTCGAGGGTGCGCGCAAGCCGCAGGCTTGTCTCGTGCGTCACCTCGGCGGCTTCGGCCGCGCCTGCCTGAATATACCGTGAGGCCGCCTCGGCCTCGAAATGATACCCATATCCGCGCCGCGTGTGCGTGACAGACTCTGCCGCTTCCACGCTCGCCCCGCGATACAAACGCGCGGCATCTGGCTGGTAGAAAGGATGCGGCAGTTCAATCCAGCCGTCCGTCCCGCTGATGATGGCGCGTTGCGGCATGGCATTGCGAATGCCGCATGAAAAGACCGCCAAGCCGCCCCCTGCATACCGCATGACGGCCCCAGCGTTTTCATCGACGCCGGTGTTCCCCAAATGGGCAAGGCTCGAGACTTCTTCGGGCTCGCTGCCAAATACCGCCTGGGCCAATGCAACGGGATAAATGCCAACGTCGAGCAGGGCCCCGCCGCCAAGCTTTGGGTCGAACAAGCGGCCGCCGGGGTCGAGCGGCACGGGAAAGCAGAAGCTCGCCGTCACTTG
>CAZLBS010000004.1:16601-24620 GCA_964557505.1 uncultured Nitrospiraceae bacterium
CGCACGTTGCCGATGGCGCCCCGGCCTATCCAGTCCAAGGCCTGCTGCACCGCCGGAAAGAAGAACGTCCACATGGCTTCCATGAGGAATCGGCCGTTCCGCCGGGCAGCATTGATCATCGCCTCGGCTTCCGCCGCATTCATGCCGAGCGGCTTTTCGCACACGACCGGCTTGCCCGCTTCCAGGCACATCAGCACATTCTCGCAGTGATGCACATGGGGGGTGCCGATGTAGACCACATCGACCTCGGGGTCTTTGGCAAGGGCCTCATAGGGCGCATGCCGCACGGCGATGCCGTGGGTTTCCGCGAATGCGGCTGCCGTTTCCGGCTTTCGGGAAGCCACTGCATACGCCATCGCCCCCTCAACGTGGGCGAGGTCGCTTGCAAATTGGCGGCAAATGTCGCCTGTCCCGATGATGCCCCAGCGGATCGGTGATCCCATGCCTCTCCTTCGTATGCCTTCCCGGCAAATCAGCCAGATCTGCGCGTTGTGAAACAGCCGCTGTTCCGGCCTGTCCGGTGCGACAGGCTAACAATCCCTGCCACGCAAGGGCAACCACCTTGCCTACAGGTGATGAGAAAGAAGGCGGGCGCTTGCGTAACTTCCAGCTTACCCAGGGCCACCATTGTCTCAAGGAGGGCAGCGGCCAAGAAAGAGGGCCGGGCCCATGATCAAGCGAGACCGCACTCGCTTTAGGAGAAGCTCATGATACAGCGTGGAAATGCTGCGAGAGCCATCGCCTTGATGGGCGGTGCATTGATGGCGTTAACCTTAACCGGCTGCCCGCAGCCCCCGCCACCTTTCGACGTCAGCGGCGTTTACGAAGGCACATATGGACTGGTCGAGCCGGGCTTTGCCCTGCCTGATGCCTGCCCCATCTTTTTCGAACTGTATCACGAGCCGCAGATTCCATTCATTGCTTCCACATTCGCAGGCGTCGCTTGGCTCGATTGGGACTGCCTGTTGAATCCGGCTGCACAGGATCTGCTGGGGATTACGACTGAGTCTTTAAGGGCGCCCGTTCTCGCAGTGCTGCGGACAGATGGTACCTATGAACTAAACATCGCTATCGATTCGGATGACCTGCCAAACATCTTGGCGCAACAGATCGACGATGAAACGCTGGATATCGAGATTTTGCAGACATTCCAAGAATTCGAGTTTTCATTCACGGGTTTCGGAGAAGACGTGGATAAAAATGGCTTCATGGACCAAACTGTTGGGACCCTTTCCGTTCTATTCTCTTTCATTGACGAAGATGGAGCGCTTGTGACCATCGACGAAGCAGGGGAATACGAGGCTGTTTTTATAGGCGAAACGCAGTAACCTTCCGGGAAACGTACAAGAAGGCCCGGCATGCGCGGTGTGCACATGCCGGGCCCTTTACTGCTGGCGTTCCCGATATGCCGGGATAAGCCTATTTGGCTTCAGGCAGGCTCCATTGAGCAGGGTCAAGGAAGCGGCTCCAAAGGTCGTGCTGTTCGCGGGGTACCCGGCCGCGCACTTGGGGCGTCCATTGCGGCTTCTTGGGTTCTTTGCGAAGGCGCATGCCCGCTTCTTCAGGGGTGCGGTTGCCCTTCTTTACATTGGCCTTATGGCAAGCAACCACCAGATTCTCCCAGGAATCTTTGCCTCCGCGTGATGCCGGAATTACATGGTCGAGCGATAGCTTGCTGCGCGGCAGACGCCGGTTGTAGTTGGCGCAGGCCGACGTGCAGTACTGGCACATGTAGTCGTCGCGCTCGAACACCGCTTCACGGGAAAACCGCGCTTCATGACGGATGAAGCCATTGAAGAAGGTCAAGACAATCACTTCGGGAAGGCGGACGTTCATGGCCGGTGTGGAGATGTACTCGCCCGGGAGGCGCTTCTGGCTGAGCGAGAGCCAGGCATCGAAGTCGTGGATCGTGAAATTCAGGGGGTGTACGGCGCGGGCATGGCCAAGGTAGAGCAATTGGAGGGCGCGGCGGACCGGCGTGATGTGTACGGCAAGCCAAGAGCGGTTGAGGACGAGGGTGTGACCGTCAATCATGAGCGCACCCTCCCGGATATGTCACTGCCCTTGCCTGGGGCGCTCCTTCGATGACGGCCGTGCCTGGCCTGTCCACTCTCCGTCCGCCTTCGGCGGTCCCGGCGCTTCGCGTCCATGATGGCCTCCTGTCTTGTGTTAGCCGGAGTTTACGCCCCGCATAGCCCGCTGTCAATCACCAATCCGTGAGTTTTAGGTTAAAACTTGACGGCCACTCAAGACCTCACGAGGCTATCGCGCCTTCGGCAAGACGCAGCGGAATCCGAGCCAAGGTTGAGCATCATCAGGAAAGGCGCCCCTGCGGGCGGTGCAGCGCAGGTCACGGGCAGGTGAATTCCAGCAGCCGCCCCGGATTGCTTTGCGCGGGTCCTCATCGCCCAAGCGGAATGGGTCCGCCGTCCATTCATAGACATTGCCAGCCATGTCGAGCAGGCCTTCTGGGGTAGCGCCTTCTTCATGCATCTCGACAATCGTCGGCATGCCAAGGTAGTCCTTATAATTGCAGCGCATGGCGTCCGGCTCTTCGTTTCCCCAGGGGTAGCGGCGGCGCTCGCGGCCGGCAGCGGCGAACTCCCACTGCGCTTCGGCCGGCAGGGCTTTCCCGGCCCAACGGGCATAGGCCATCGCGTCGTCCCAGGTCACGCCGATGACCGGCTGGTCGGCGCCGCTGTATTCCTCCTTGCCCCAGAAACGCGGCGGATGGCGTTTGGTCTCATCTAGAAAGCGTGCATATTCCCTGACCGTGACTGGGGCCCGGTCGATATAGTAATCCGGCAATTCCTGCTCCGCACGGGGGAGCCCGGCATCCGGCTCGTCGCTCCCCGTAACGACACGCCCGCCTTCAATAAGCACCATGTGCTCGGGCGATGCCGTGAAGGCAATGTTTCCGGGCTCGGCCGTTGCCGCGGGCGGCAGCCGGTAGGAGGCCTCATAGGCATCCAGCAAGGCTTCCCGGAAGGCGATGGCCGAGCTGAAGCGGTCATTCTTTTCGGGCTGGATGGCGTGCCGCACGACTTCAGCCACGCGCGGCGGGATGTCGGCACGGCATTGCAGCACATCCAGAGGCTTTTCTTGCGGCGTGCGCAGCGTGAGCAATTCACGCAGCACGAGTCCGGTTGAATAGAGATCTGCCCGCCCGTCGACGGGTTCGAGCAGGCGTTGCTCAGGGGCCGAGTAGTCGCGCGTGCCCGCAAACTGTTTCCGCCGCCGCCGCCCCTCGTCATCGGCTGTCAACACAACTGCCAGGCCGAAATCGAGCACCTTCACGCCTTCACCCGGCAGCAGAAAAATGTTCTCGGGCTTGAGGTCCCGGTGCACGACGGTCCGGTGGGCATGGGCCAGGGCATCGAGCACGGCACTCGTAATGCGGACCGCGGCCCGGACGGGAATATGACGCCGGTTTTCCCGGTGGCGCCGCAGCATGACCCGCAGGCTTTCCCCCTCGAGCAACTCCATGCATATATATGGAAGGCCTTCCTCGCTCCGCCCCACATCGTGCACGGCAACGATGTTGTCATGCCGCAGGCGCCGCGCGACTTGCGCCTCCCGGTAGAATTTCTCCTGCGCCGAGGCCGAGTGAAGCGCCCCAGGATGGAGAAATTTCAGTGCGGCATGCTCGCCGATGAGGATGTCTTCCGCGCGGTACACAACGCCCATGCCCCCGCGCCCCAGCTCTTCCAAGATGCGGTATCGGCTGGAGATAACGCTGTCTGCCGAGAGTTTTGCAGCCCCCGCCGCGTCCGGGTTGTCCACGCGCCCTACCGTCAGCTTGTGGCCGCAGCAGAAACAAACGCCCTCCTTCCCTTGTACTGTGAGCGGTACGAGAATGCGCGTTTGACAGAATGAGCAGGTGACAGGGATCAAGGAAAGTTCCTTTTTCAAATGCCAAAACTGCTGCGCACCCGGCGCGAACCTTCGCCTGGGCAGGACATGGGGATGCAGCCGCCCTCAGTATATCGTGAGTTCGCGGCAGGTTTCGCCGTACGCCTGATGCGCACCGCCGCGGCTTCCAACGAAGCCTTCGGGGGCGGTGAGAAAAGCAAATCGTTGGCAGGGAAAAACCTGTTGACATGGCTGGAACGCGTGCATATAATCTGCCGCGTGGCTCGCATACCTTGTCACTCTAGGGGGATAGGGGTCTCGCTTGACGCTGGCATCTGTGCTAGGCCATCAAACGATATAAGCATTGGGGGTGCGTTCGGGGTATCGCACGCATAACCAGGCTAATCCGCCGGTGGTGATTTCGTCGAGTGTGGCCGGTCCTTCTGTTGGGGGAGTGGCAACGCGAGGTGCCGCGCAAAAGGCCAAGGTCTTTTGTTGCAACATGAAACGTTGGGTTACAGAAGGAGAGACAAGCATGGGGAGCAAGCAGAAGCTGATCCTAGCGGCATTGGTCAGCACGATGATGGTGCTGGCACTGTCGATTGGGTTAGCACCTTCGTCCCTGCCGAGCACGGGGTTGTCCGCTGAGGCGGTGCCAGCCTCGGGCACCCTCACAATTTCGGCAAATGGGACCACTCCCACAGGCGATGTGTTCGCACTCGCTGCAGGGAGTACGCAGACGTTTACCGCTCTCAGCGCGGGGCCGGTGGAGTGGTCGCTTGCGGCCAACGGTTCCGCGACGCTGACCACTGAGGGCGGAACGGCCATTGTTTCGGCATTGCAAGCAGGCGAAGCGGCCTTGTATGCCTCCTCCTCGACGGGCGTCGACATGGTCACGCTCGACATCAAAGGAGATGGCACGAAGGCCTTGTCGCGCGTTGAGATTGTGACGCCGGCGGACAACAGCACGGTGTTCATCGAGCAGGGCGCCACAAACGTCCGGCTGACCGCGACAAGCCGCGTCGATGACGACAGCGACCTTGGGGACGTTGCCTACGAGTTGAACGATGTTCCTCAAGGGCGGTCGTCGATTGCGCCGTATGCCGTGAGCCTTGGCAATATCTCGTTGCTTGCAGGCCAAGGCTTGCAAACCTTGAGCGCTATCGCGCGTACATACGACGCCTACGAAAGTGATCCGATCGGCGACGGTCCGGGCTCAGTTTTTACGGACGAGGTTTCGTTCCAGGTAACCGAAGTCACGTTGGACGGCGACGGCAACGCGCTGCCCGATGACTTCGCATCGCTCGCCGCGCAGTTGACCAATCCTGGCGATACGCTCGTCGCTCAGGTCGATGGCACGTCGCGTCAGGTCGCGGTGGGCGCCCTTGTCGACAGCGACTTCGGCACGAAGCAGGGCATCGAGTTTGATGACGAAGGCACGACGCTCTCGCTGACCGCGCCGAACGATCCGGATGGCGCGGGCCCGGCTGAGCCGGGCGCCACAAGCATCACCGTGCCGCCTGGACTCGTCGGCCCCGGTCAAATTGGCTACGTCATTTTGGTGACCGCCGACACGCTCACGGACTTGCTCGACATCACGCCGGCTGGCGACATTCTGGAGTTCCCCGAAGGCAACACCGGCATCCCTGCCGGTGGTCAATGGGTTGATGTTTCCATCGTCGTCAGCAGCGACGGCGGCAACTCCTTCACGCAAGTCTCCGACCTTGGCTCGCTGCAATTGGCGATTCAACAGTCGGGCTTGCTCGGGGTCGGCCCCGCGTCGAACTTCGGCTTCCATGATTTCCCGACGACCATCACGGACGCGGCGGACGCCGTAACCGTTACGCCGCAAGCAGGCGACTGGCTCCCAGTCGACCGGCCCGGCAACAACGGCGGCGATCAGATTGCTATCGCCGGCGGCACGGTCTCCTCGGTGACCTCGTCGCTCAGCGCCTTCGCGGTCTTCGACAAGCAAGACACCATCAACATCACCAGCGTCGTTCCGAACCGCGTCTTCGCGAATGGCGGCGCGGACGTCACCATTCGTGTGGCAAATGTCATCGATTCAGCGAATGTGGAATTCACGATCGCTGGCCAGGTGATTGCTGGCGGCACGCCAACACTGGACGGCGACATCGTCGAGTACACGATTACGGTTCCGCCCGCAGAAGCTGTGGACCCGGCGGATTTCGTTGAGTCTCTCGCAGTGCCCGTTGTCGTTTCGGATGGCATCACCCTCAGCACCTCGGCTGGCGCTCTGACCTATGAGGGTCCGGACGTGGATGCGGTGTCGCCCGATTCCAGCAGCGTTGACGGTGGCGTGACGGTAACGATTAGCGGTGACGGCTTCGCCTCCATCGACTCCGTTACGCTTAATGGCTCCGCGACGGGTATGCCAGCCATCAATAGCGAAACCGAGTTGACGGTCGAAACGCTTTCTGAATCCAACCTCGGGACCGGCGACGTTGTCGTTGCCTATGACAACGGTTACGTAGGCATCCTCGACGGCGGATTCACCTTCACGGCAGTGGGACCGTCCATCTCAGGCGCGCAGCCGCCTGCGTCGTTCATCGGTGATGGCGGATTTACGGTGCGCGTGGAAGGCGACAATTTCGTCGACCCGATGGCGCCAGGCGTGAGCCAGACGAACCGCGTCTTCTTCACGCAGCAATCCATCACGCCCGACGATGTTCAGGGCAAGATTCTCTTGCCTGAATCCTTCGCGGATGTGGCGGATCCGTCTGTGGACGATGAAGCCACGGAAGTAACGTTCCTCGACGACAGCCGTCTGAACGTCGTGACGCCGCCGCGCAGCACGGCTGGTCTCTTCGCCCTCTATACGGCTGTGGCCGAAGCAGATTACATGTATCCGAGTCCGAGCAAGCAGGGTGGTGCGGACACGTTCATTCTCTCGCAGAATGCGATCGAATTCCCGTTCATCGATCCTGCAGCTACCGGTCAATTCACCATTGACGCGATTTCGCCGGCACAGGGACCCGCTGACGGTCCCAATGCTGAAATCCTCATTGGTGGTGAGTTCGGCGATTTGCCGCCGCACATTGACCAGAATAATGATGGGACGAGCGTGACGCCTCCGCCCCCGCCCATTGAGGGTCTTGGCATTCGCGTGGATCCGGTGGAAGAACTGTTCGAGCTTATCGACACGACCCCGGCGAACGGAGGCGTACCGGCTGGTGTCGCTGATGCCGACATGGACGGCGTCCGCGACTTGCCGGCCTCTGACAATGTCCGCATTGCGCTGTCGCTGTTCCGCGGCCTGGATGTAGAAGACACGGCCGATTTCCCGGCGTCGATTACCTTGTCGTTCACCTACGACCCGGCTGTTCTGAGCCCAGTGCTCGATACCAAGTCGGAAAAGCAGGCGGTTTCGGTTGTCACCGGTCCGCCCACGTTGACCGCGTTCGGCTTCTTCCCGGAATTCTTCTTCTATGAGAAGTCGGTTTCGGCTTCAGCCGACCTGGCCAACAACACCATCAATGTGGTGATTACCAATACGGCAAGCCCGGATCCGGTAACCACCTTCAATCCTGACGACCCAAGTCAGCAACAGAATCCCTACTTCTTTGGCTGGGTCGAATTCGAACAAGTGGCTGCGGGTACGTCGCCTCTCGTCGTCACCGACGTAAGTGGCGCTGACCCCGATGCCCAGCCGGTGGAACTCGATTCGCTCAATGGTTCCATCACCCTGAGCAAAGTCACCGCTGAAGTGGATGGCAAGCAGGTTGCTGCAGACGACTTTACGGTCTTCTTTGGCACGCAACAGGCCACCATCGCAACGGATGACAATGGCGTACAAGCCGGTGAGCAAGAAGAAGCGCTCACCGACGGCGAGGGCACGACCTTCCCGGTTGGTTCGGACCGTATTGACCTTGAAGGCGCCCCGGCGCTGCCCACGATGGCCGAAGACGCTCAAGAGGCTGCCCTCATCGAGGCGGCGCTCATGGCGGATGGCGCCTTCGCGGTAGACGTCATCGTGCAAGGCTCGGGTTTCGACCCCGCCGACCCGTCAACCTTTACCGATATTGCCATCGCGCAAGACGGTTTCACCTATGTCGCGGACATGGGTGATGGCGACGGCGATGGTGATGGCGACGGCGACGGCGATGGCGATGGCGATGGCGATGGCGATGGCGATGGCGATGGCGA
>CAZLBS010000005.1:0-10515 GCA_964557505.1 uncultured Nitrospiraceae bacterium
GCGAAGGCCGGCGCGGACGCCATCAAGTTCATCTTCTGGTTTCCCGAAGAAATCATGAGCGACAAAACGGAAATCTATGAGTACGACACGGTGCATGGCCGGCAGCAGGAAAACATGTTTGAGATGCTCGAAGGCCTGCGCTTCACGCTTGATGAATGGCGCGAAGTAAAGCAGCATGCCGATGACAAAGGCGTCATTGTTTTTTCGACGGTGAATAGCCCGAGCGGCATCGAGTATGCGGAGACCCTTGGCCTCGACGTATACAAGCTCAGCAGTTGGGACAGCAATTACCTCAACTTGTACGGGGCCATTGCGCCGCTGAAAAAACCTATGATCATCGATACGGGCCCCGTGAGCGAATGGGAGCTTGCGCGCCTCGTAGACTTGATCCGCCACCACGGCAATGAGGACATTCTGCTGGTGCATTGCGTGCACACCCAGGCGCCCGAACAGGTAAACATGCGGGCCATTCCGTACATGCGCGAAGCATTTCGCTGCCCCGTGGGATACAGCTCCAACTTCCCAACACCTGAAACAGACCTGATGGCTGTTGCCCTTGGGGCGGTCTTTCTGGAAAACCGCTTGACCATGAGCCGCGACCTTCCCGGGCATCACCACATCATCTCGAAAGAGCCGGATGAATTTGCCGCTTGGGTTGGGCAGGTGCGCGAGGCGCACGCGATGCTCGGCAGCGGCGGCCTGCACCCAAGCGAGGGAGACCTCGCGCAGCGGAGGCGGTTTTTCAGGCGGCTGGTCGCGGCGCGCGACCTGCAAGCGGGCGACGTGATGACTGCGGGCGACCTGGCGGAAAAGCGTCCCGAGGACGGCATTGCACCCGAGCACGCGCATTTCTTTATCGGACGAACCATCAAGCGCCCGCTTAAATACAACGAGCCGCTTACGTGGGACATCGTTTAGAGCAATGGCTGGCAGCGAGCAACTACACGCCTGGTCGGGCGCTTTCGGCGACGCCTATACCGAGCGGTGCGCGATCGATTGGCGCAGCCGGCAACAGGCATGGCAGCGCATGCTCGAGGGCTTGAACATTGCCAGCGTGCTCGAAGTGGGCTGCAATCGAGCCCACAACCTCACGTGCATTCAGCATGTCCTCGCGAACGGCTCTTTTGCTGTCGGGGTCGAAGTCAACGATCGCGCGGCACGGCATGCGGCAGGCGCCGTATCGCAAGCGCGCATTGTGCGCGGGGCTGCCCCAAACTTGCCGTTCCTTGACCACTCTTTTGATTTGGTATTTACCGCCGGCGTGCTCATTCACATCCCTGAGAGCGCACTTCGGGACGTCTTGCAAAGCATTGGCCGCCTAAGCCGGCACTACGTCCTCGCTATCGAATATCACGCGGAGGAAGACCACAGCATTCTTTACCGCGGCCATGAACAACTGCTTTGGAAACGCAATTTCCGGGGACACTATAGCTCGGAATTTCCACACTGGAAGATCCTCCGTGAAGGCTTTTGGGAAAAGGCCGACGGCTTTGACCGGACGCATTGGCATCTCTTTGAGAAACCAGCGCGTGCCTTGCCGGAGCAGGCGTGATGGAGCGCTGTCCCCTATGCATCATACCGGCCCGAGGCGGCTCGAGGCGGCTCCCGAGAAAAAACATGGCTCTTGCAGCTGGCAAGCCATTGGTTGCGTGGGCGGCAGAATCGGCCGTGCAAAGCAAGGTCTTTGATGAAATCATTGTGTCTTCTGAAGATGACGAAATTTTATCATGCGCGCAAGGGATTGACGGCGTGACTGCATGCCGGTGCCCCGCTGAACTGGCGACGGATACGGCCACGGTCCGCGCTGTATGCCTGCATCTTCTGACCGAACGTGAGGCCCCCGGCGATACCTTCGCGGTATTGCTTGCGGGCAATCCACTCCGCACCGGCAGCATGATCGTCGACGCGTGGAACGCATTCCGCGACAGCTCGGCGGATGCGCTGATGTCCGTTGTGCCGTTTGTTCATCCGCCGCAACGCGCGCTGCACCTTCGCGGCGATTACATCGAGTTTCACTTTGAGGGAAATGCGATCAAGCGAACGCAGGAATTCGAGCAATTGTATCGGCATGATGGCACGGTGTTCTTCGCTCGGACAAAAACGTTCTTGCAGCATGGACAGCAGTACCTGCCGCACACGATGGCCTACGTGATCCCACCTTCGGAATCGGCCGACATCGACACGCAGCTCGACCTCGAGTGGGCCGAATTCCGCATGCAGCGGAGGCGGTCCACATGACGGCGCCCGTGTTCATCACAGGCATGTTTCGTTCCGGAACGACGCTTGTTGCCCGCATGCTGCAAGCACATCCCAATATCGCGTGTGCTGACGATCCGGCGGGCGCACTCTTCAAAGCCTTTCGCAATGACGTTGCCGAGGAAGACCTGCAATTAACTGCGTTCGACCAGGAAACGCCGCTGCAGGATTATTATTTTGATGGCGGCCAGCAGGACATCATGCATGCGGTTCGCGCCGCTTCCTTCGACCGGGCGATTCCTGCGCAACGATTCGAGTGGGTGCGCCGGCATATTCTTGCCCGGGCCCCTCGCTTCGCACCTCGTATCGTCCAATTCATTGAGGATGGCCTGCAAGGATCGACCTTTCAAGCTGTCCTTCACAGCGTCTTTGAAATCACGCGTTCCGCGTATGGCGGTCCCAATACTAGGCTCTCCGCGATCAAGGAGGCCTGGGCGGGTGAATTCGTGCCCCATGTTTTAGCTGCTTTTCCCGATGCCCGGGCGGTGCATATCGTTCGAGATCCGCGTGCGGTCTGCGCATCAAAGCTCGCACGCGATGCGGTGTATCCGCTCCTTTTCATGTCGCGGCAGTGGCGGAAATTGGCCGCCTTCGCATATGCGGATTGTCAACCATCTGCGTTCGCCCCGGAGCGCACCCATGTCATTCGCTATGAAGACCTTGTGCGGAGTCCTGAGATCAAGGCGGCGGGATTGTGCGATTTTCTCGACGTTCCCTTCGACGAGCGCATGACCGATCCCCTAGCGTTTGAGGATGGCGCGGGCAATGCGTGGATACAAAACTCAAGTTTTGAAGGCGCGCAACAGGCGTTCAACACGGCATCTATCGACCGGTGGCGCGGCACTCTCTCGACTGAACAGCATGCTTATGTCGAGGCCTTGTGCGAACCGGAAATGAACCTCTTTGGTTATTCGTGTGAATGCGGTCATGCGCTAGCTTTAGAAAAGAGCATCCTTGACCGTGTGCCTATGCCTGGAATGGACTCGCTGGCGCCATGGATATTGCCCTATGTGCCCGCCAGCAGCGACGCGCTCGAAGCAGAACACGCGCTTGAACAATGGCGCGCGCGAGCCATTTATGGAGGTGATGCCCGCCTGAACACCTCAGACCAACAACGCGCCGCGCTGTTCTCTTGCGTCTACCGAGCCATTCGAGAAGCATGCGAAGCGGTCCCGCAGACAGGCGAAGACTCATGAGTTCCTATTCGACATTTCGCCATCCCTTTCCTTCTTCTGATTTTATTGACAGCCGGCGCATGGTATCGCTGGTCGAGCGCTTTTGGCGGACGAACCGCAGCGCCGTGAGTCCGGATACAGACGGCCTCGCAGCCCATCTTTCGCAAACATTAGGCGGCGATCTATTGGAAGTGAAGGCCGGGACCGATTGCTTCACGTGGCGTGTTCCGAAGCGATGGCATGTGCGAAAGGCGCAACTGCGCACGTTGAACGGAGAAGTCATTGCCGACTTTTCCGAGAATCCCCTGCTGCTGTGGACGCATAGTTGCTCGTTCAGCGGAGAGATTGACCGGCAATCCTTGTTATCGCATCACATTGTTTCCGACCCCAACCGCCCCGGCGAGGTGAAGTACCAGTACCTTAATGGTTACCGCGACGGGCACGATGACGAGTGGGGCTTCAGCCTGCCCCATCGCGTCGTACAGTCCTTAAAAGAGGAGACATACTTCGTCGACATCGATGCCTCACTTGACGACGAAGGCACGCTGAAAGTCGCCGACGCCTATCTGCCCGGCCAGCATGCGGCGGACATTGCGGTATGCGCACATACTTGCCATCCGGGAATCGTAAGCGACGGTATTGCCTGCGTTGCGCTGGCATGTGAATTGTTTCATCTGCTGCGCGCCCGGCGTCAGCGGCGCTACGGCTACCGCTTTCTCTTTGGACCTGAATACTTTGGCGGCGCGGCTTGGCTTGCGCATGCCCCGGCGGAGCACGTGAAGGCGCTCTCGGCGGTCATCTATCTCGACATGTTGAGCACGCATGAGCCCCTCGTGTTGCAGGCTTCCCGCTCCGGCGATAGCTTTCTCGACCGCGCGGCACGTCACGTTTTAAGTACGCATCAGCCGAATGGCACGTTCGCAACCTTTCGCGAAGTCTTCGGCAACGATGAGATATTTTTCGACGGACCCGGCATCGGGATTCCGGCTATCAGTCTTACACGCAAGATGCATCGTGAATACCATTACGATTCTGACAACATTGAAAACATGAATGTGTATCATCTGGTCGAGGCGGCCTGGCTGCTTTGGCGCATCTGCGAAATTCTTGAGACCGATGTCATTCCGTCGCCCATGTTCAAGGGGCCCGTGTATCGCTCGCGGTACCCAATAACGGAAGGCGTCGAATTAACCTCGAGCGAACGCGCCGCGCTTGACGAGGCGCAGTGGCTGATGGACGGCAATCGATCGGCTTTCGATATCGCGGTGCAATCGGGCATAGACTTTTTCCGCTTTTTCCAGGTCCTCGAAAACATGGCGAAGTTTGGCTTGGCCGGCCTTCGTCCTTCCGCTCCAGCACTGAGCACGGGGTGAGCCATCGATGCCGCACCCTGCAGACCAGCCTCTTCTCGTGCTACGTACCGATGCGAACACGGCTATCGGCAGTGGTCACGTAATGCGTTGCTTGTCATTGGCATTTGCCTGGCAGGCAGCAGGAGGCCGCTGTGCTGTTGTTGCCGAGCGGGAAGGGAATGCACTCAACCCCTTGATAGAGCAGCAAGGACATGCAGCTTTCACTCAGGACGCTGAGGCGGGCAGTTCGGCCGACGCGGAGATGCTCGCCGGCCTCTGCACTTCCGAAGACGCTTCCTGTTGCGTGGTGGACGGATATCAATTCAGCGGCAGCTTCCAAACAAACTTGTGCCGTTTGTTTCAGCCCGTATTGTGGATAGACGATTATGCCCATGCGGCGCCTTACGCAGCGGCGTATGTGCTGAACCAAAATGTATATGCAACCGAGGCGGACTACCGGCCACGCAGCGAGCACACCGAACTCTTCCTTGGCACTCGCTATGCGCTCTTGCGTCCTGCCTTTGCGGAGGCGCGGCAATCCCTCAGCCGCCAGAATAGCCCCCCCCATCGCTGGCTTGTGACCTTGGGCGGAAGCGATCCCGGCAATGCGGCGGGCATCATTGCCGGCGCGCTCGCACAGACCGAAGCCCAGAATCTCAGTGTACGCTTTATCGTAGGCGCCCTGTATCAGCATGAAGCGGCGCTGCGCGCAACCCTCGCCGGCACATGCCACGACATTTGCGTGTTGCGGGGCGTAGCAAATATGCATGAGCATATGGCTTGGGCAGAGGCGGGAATCATTGCGGGCGGCACCACCGCGTGGGAGGCCTGCTGCATGGGTCTTCCTTCAATTGTGCTCGTGCTTGCGGAGAACCAAGCACGCATTGCCGCCGCGCTAGATGCCAGCGGCGCCGCATGTTCTCTCGGAGACGTTCATTCGGCAGGCGCTATTGATATTGCGCGCAGCATCGATAACTTCTGTTCGGAGTCTACCTTGGTCAATGAGATGTCGCGCCGTGCGGCACTACTGGTGGACGGACACGGGGCGCGACGCGTCGCGCAGGCGCTTATGCGGCATTGCCTGCATGCAGATAAGGCCCGCTGCGAATGAGCGGCGATTGCAAGCGATACCTTGTTGCAGGCTGCAAGCCTTGGAACCGGCGTGTCTTTGACGAATCCATCGGCCGCTTGACTGGGATCTGGCGCTTTGCGGCCAATCCAGACGAATTGCTCGACGCGTTGCAGGACGATTTCGAACCAGCAACGATATTTTTTCTGCATTGGTCTTGGCGGGTTCCCGATGAAATCATCGGCCGGTACGAATGCATCTGCTTTCACATGACGCCCGTTCCCTATGGCCGGGGCGGCAGCCCCTTGCAGAACCTTATTGTGCGCGGGCATGAAGCGACTGTGCTTTCGGCGCTGCGCATGGTGCATGAAATGGATGCCGGCCCGGTCTACATGACGCGCGAACTTTCGCTTTATGGCAGCGCGGAAGAAATCTACATCCGGTCATCGGAGCTATCCGCGGAAATGATCAAGACCATTATCGCGGAGCGCCCTGCGCCTCAGCCGCAAACGGGGGAAGCCGTTCGCTTCACCCGGCGAACCCCGGCTCAGAGCCGCATCGAAGAGCACGGGGAACTGAGTCGCCTCTACGATTTTATCCGCATGCTCGATGCAGAAGGCTATCCGCCTGCCTTTCTCGAGCACGGTGGATTTCGCTATGAATTTCATGGGGCGAACCGCTATGACGGGCGCATCGAAGCCCGCGTGCGCATTACGCCGTCTGATGACGGCGCGGGGAAGCACGGCTGAATGAGGGTGGTACTGTTTGGCAACAATTGGCTTTGCTGGCAAGCCGCCAGGCATTTGGCTGAAAGCGCCACAGAGGTCTGCGCGCTGGTCCTTCATCCTCATGCCAAGCAGCGGTATGCTGATGACATCATCGGCGCGGCGGGCCTGCCCGCCGAGCGCATTTTCTATGGGGATTCCTTGCATGATAAGGCGACGATTGACGCGCTGCGGGCTTTCGCGCCAGAGCTGGGCCTGAGCGTTCTCTTCGACTACATCTTGAAACGGGATGTGCTGGATGTTTTCCCTCGCGGCGTGCTGAATCTGCATCCATCGTATTTGCCCTACAACCGGGGGCAATATCCGAATGTTTGGAGCATTGTGGAGGGCACTCCAGCCGGCGTGACGCTGCACTACATGGACGTGGGTCTCGATACGGGGCCCATCGTGGCACAGGAAGAGGTCACGGTCGAGCCGGTTGACACCGGAGAGAGCCTATACCGCAAACTCGAGTCGAAGGCCCTGGACTTGTTTATGGCTGCGTGGCCAGGCATCGAAGCGGGTACAGCGCAACCCAGGCCTCAATCGCCTGATGAGGGAACCTTCCACCGCAAACGCGATGTAGAAACGATCGATGAGATTCATCTTGATGCGTCATACCGGGCCGAAGAGTTGATCAACATTCTTCGCGCTAGAACCTTTCCCCCATACAGCGGGGCATGGTTTCAGAAAAATGGAAAGCGCGTGGGCATGCGCTTAGAATTGTTTTATATGGATGCTCCGGAGCAGAACACCGGCTAACGAGGAAGCTGCACGTTGCTGACACTGCCGGAACGAGTACTGGTGGTCGCTGCTCATCCTGACGATGAGGTGTTGGGGTGCGGCGGCACGATGGCAAGACTCGCCAGTGAAGGCCATGCCGTAGGCATTTTAATCCTTGGGGAGGGAGCGACATCGCGCGGGGCCACGCGTGCGGACGCTTCCAATGAAGACGTACGGCATCTCGGTGCATGCGCGCGCCGAGCTGCCCAAGCCGTTTCAGCCGAATTGGTCGGACTCGGGGGGCTGCCTGACAACCGCTTTGACAGCGTGGACTTGTTGGATGTCACCAAAATCGTGGAGCAGTATATTGCGCAGTGGAGACCGGGTGCGTTGTTCGCACAACATGGCGGCGACCTCAATCTCGATCATGCCATCACATTTCGCGCGTGCATGACGGCAGCGCGCCCATTGCCAGACGCGGACGTTTCGCATCTGCTCGCATACGAGGTGCCCTCCTCCACGGAGTGGGCGTTTCAACAATTCGAACCGGTTTTTTCCCCAAACGTCTTCATCGACATTTCGAACCATCTGGAAACCAAGTTAAGCGCATGCGCCTGCTATGACACCGAGATGCGCGCGCATCCGCATCCGCGATCTTGCAAGAACATTACGTCAGCCGCGCACCGGTGGGGGGCGGCAGCGGGCGTTGAAGCAGCGGAGGCTTTCCAAATCGTTCGCGTGGTGCAATCATGAACAATGCTACATTCGACATTGAAGGACGTGCAGTCGGTCCTGCCGCGCCGGTCTTCTGCGTTGCTGAACTCTCTGCCAATCATCATCAGCGCCTTGATGAAGCGCTCAAACTCGTCGATGCGGCTCAAGCGGCGGGCGCCGATGCGGTAAAGCTGCAGACATATACGCCCGGCACCATGACCATCGACGCTGACGCGCCCGCCTTTCGCGTGGGCGAGGGCAGCATTTGGGCCGGACGCCGTCTCTATGACTTGTACGCCGAAGCGCAAACGCCGTGGGATTGGTATCCCCGCATAGCAGAGCATGCCGTCGCGGCAGGCCTGCAGTGCTTCTCGACGCCGTTTGACACGACAGCGGTGGACTTTCTCGAACGCATGGGCGTCCCGTGCTACAAGATCGCCTCATTCGAAATCGTGGACATTCCGCTATTGAAGCGCGTTGGCGAGACGGGGAAGCCTGTCATATTGTCGACAGGTATGGCCACGCTCGGCGAGATTGAAGAAGCCGTCCAGACATTGCGCGGGCACGGGTGCCCGGCGTTGGCGCTTCTGAAATGCGTGAGTGCTTATCCTGCGGATGTGGGCGAGATGCACTTGCGCAGCCTTCCTCAATTGGCCGCAACTTTTCAGGCGCCCGCCGGTCTTTCTGATCACACCCTTGACCACACATGCGCCATTGCCGCGGTTGCTCTCGGGGCATGCATCGTCGAAAAGCACTTGACCATGAGCCGCGAAACGCCCGGACCCGACAGCGCCTTTTCGCTCGAGCCGCACGAATTCAAAGAGTTGGTAAGGGTCATTCGCCAAACCGAGCGGGCTATGGGCATGGTGCGGTTTGGGCCGGCAAAACAGGAGGCGCCGAGCCAGATCTTTCGCCGGAGTCTCTTCGTGACGCAAGACATCAAGAAAGGTGAGGCGTTCACGCCGGAAAACGTTCGCTCCATCCGCCCCGGCCATGGCCTTCACACCCGGCACCTCGACGAAATATTGCGGCGTCACGCAGCGCAAGACATCGTGAAAGGCACCCCGCTCCGCTGGGATTTGGTGAGCTAGTCATGCGCATCGCCCTTGTCAGCCGGGACAACCGCGATGTGGACCGGGCCCTTTTCATCAAGGCGAAACTAGAGCAGCACCATCGGGATTTTGATGTGCGCATTTATTGCGGCGGCGAGGGCGCCTTAGCCCCGCAACCCATGCCTGGTCTGCGGTGGGCTTACGAGGGATACAAAGCGTTTCATGACGAAGCCTTCCGGCGCGGTTCAGCTGCCCTTGAAGAGCACTTGTCGTTCATGCAACGGTACGCGCCGCCAACGCTATACCGCGCGGAAGACCGCTTTATCTTTCGGGCAGTGCATGAGCGCTCGATGGTTTTGGAACAGGCCTGGCTGACACGCTGGTACGTCAACGAATGGACTTCATGGCGGCCGGGCATCGTCTTTATGGCTGGCGGCGGCGGCAGCATGATGCGCTCGCTGCCATACTTTGTCGCTCAGCACATGGCCATCGCTTTCTACCGCTTTGCGAACGCGCGTTGGCTCAATCCCAATAGCACCGGGACACGAATGCTCTGCCTCGACAATCCGCTCAATCAAATCGATCCGGCGGCGCCGCCCCATTTTCATCACACGGTTGACGCCGTGCGCGTACATGCCGAACAGATTGTTCAAGCGATGCGGCAACCGTCCAATCGACTCGATGACCGCGCGCGCAATCTCATGCGCCACCGGCGGACCTCATCAACGCTCCGCCACCTCATCGCTGATGCGCATGCGGCCCTTAATGCCCGTGGGGGTCTGCTCGCAGGGGAATCGCGCGAGGCCCAACGAGCACTGTCCGCGCTGCGCTATTGGCGCAATAAGGCGCTGTGCACGCCGCTGGACCGCCTTCCACAACGGTTCGTAGTGTTTCCGCTGAATGTTCCTTCCGATGCGCAAGTGACGCTGCGCGCACCCGCCTTTCGCGATTCGCTCTCGATCGCCGCGCAGTGCGCCAATGTCATGCCGTACGGACGCACACTCGTTCTGAAAGAGCACCCTGGACATCCTGGCATGCTGAGCACGCCCAAACTGCGACAGCTGCTGCGTGATTATCCAAACGTCTATTACATCGACGCGCGAACTCGCATGGCCGATCTCATGCCGCGGCTTGAAGGGATGATTACGGTGAACAGCACCGCGGGCCTCGAGGCCCTGGCGCACGGCGTCCCCGTTGTGACGCTTGGCCCAAGCATCTATGATCGGCCCCACGTTTCCTATTCGCCTTCGCGGCAAGGCAGCTTAAGCGCAGCTATTGCTGCACTCTACGAGGACGCGTTGAAGCCAGAGCGAGAGGAAGCCTTGCTCTCTGTTCTCATGGATGCACTGCAAAAGACGCTGCCCGCCCCGGGCGTGTGCCGCCCCCCGTCGTCCTCGCGGTCCGTCCCCA
>CAZLBS010000005.1:10525-24100 GCA_964557505.1 uncultured Nitrospiraceae bacterium
CCGCCAGTTGGAAGAGAATGGCGACGAGCATCTAACGCTGCTTGCGGAGGCGATGCTTCATCTTGCCAGCGCAGCAATGCCGCGGCAGGGCTCCACATATGCGGCAAATGGGTAACCAGATATGACGCGCTCGGTGCTGCTATGCTTTTTGCGCCATCACAATGACATTGACCACATTGTGCCCGCGCTGTTTGCATTTCGCGAACGGTCGGCGCTGCCCATCGTCGTGGCACTCAGCAATGCCGCCAAGCTTTCGGTAGATTTCCGCCTTGCGTTCTTGCAGACCCTGGGCGGAGTCTCTGTTCGCCCCCTCATGTCTCGCGAAGCATCCGAGCCGCCCGCACGGAAGACACGCTGGCCATTGCTAAAACCCGGTTCAGGCGTCACGAAGTCTGGCCCCGCCGTCGCAATCCAGGATGAGATAGCTGCGTTATTCTCGGAATTGAATCAGACATTCGAACACGCCGCGGTCATTCTTGATTGGGTCATGGACAATCAGCCGGACTACTTGCCTTTGGCCCGCGCGGTTTTGGAGCAATCGCGGGAACGCGGCTGGCCGGTGCTCAGCCTGCCCCACGGCGACGCGCCGCATGCCAACATGCTCATTCGCCGCGATGAGTTTGAGCCGGAGGCGGCGGACATCTACTCGATTGCAGCACAATTCGATCACGTCGCCGTGCCCAATGAAGCTTGCGCACAGCGCTACCGCCCACACGTTGCTCCAGAGCGCCTGCACGTGCTCGGTTCGCCACGATACAATAAGCGCTGGCTTAGCATCCTTCGTTCGTTTCGGCCTAACGAAGAGCTGCCAAGCGGTGGAGAGCTTAAAGCTGCGCTCTTTCTGCGTCACTACATGTACCCAATCTTTTGGGATGAAGCCGTGCGGACGGTGCGGATGCTCGCGCAGCAACGCGGCATGACGCTCATCGTGCAACATCACCCGCGGGCCCACATGCTCGCGCAATTGGCGGCTGACTATCCTGCGCTTCGCCCGGGCGAACACGATGGCTACGAAGTCGTCACAGACGAATACAGCGCGCCGAGCCTTGTCGAATGGGCGGACATCTGTCTGGACTGCGCCACAAGCATTGGCTTCGAGGCGCTTATGCAAGACACTTGCCTGCTGTCCATGGAGTACCTGCATGCGACATGGTCGATGACCGCGAAACTCGTGCCCGGTTCTGCGGCACATTGCCGCGACCATGTCCTCGAAGCCATATCGGCGCTCAAAGAAGACCCGTCCGCGCGGCCGTATTCAGAGGCGGAACGCAGGGCCTTCATCGAAACAATGATTGACGTGCCGGATGCAAACGTACTTGATCGGTATGGCGGCTTGCTGCTTTCTCAATATGATCACGCGGTTGTCCAGTAGTCATGTTTAAGCGCAAGCAAGCTGCGGATGCCATGGTGCTGGAAAAGGCCGCGTTGTTGGATCGCATTTTCGAAACGCGCAGAACCAACATCGTTTCCATTAACCTGCCCTTGGTCTTGATATCACAAATACAACGAAGCGGCGGCACGCTGCTCAGCCAACTCTTTGATGGGCATCCGGAACTACACACGCATCCACACGAACTCCATATCGGTCGCCCCAACAAATGGGATTGGCCCCAGCTTGACCTTCGGCAAGAGCCGTCAACGTGGCTCGAGGCCTTACGCGAGCTTCCGCTCGAGCAGTGCTTTTACGAGGGATACCGAAAATATCCTAGCGACGTGACGGATGCCCGCGACACCTTTCCGTTCCTGTTGAGTCCGCAACTCCTGCGCGAAATTTTTCTGACACAAGCCGGCGGCTGCAGCGTGCAGCGAGAAATTCTGGACGCGTATTTCACGGCTTTCTTTAACGCATGGCTGGACTATGGAAATCTCTATGGGCGGAAAGCGTTCATCGCGGCCTTTTGCCCACGGCTAAGCATGCATGCGGATAGCATGGAACGCTATCTTCAGGACTATCCGGATGGCCGGTTGATCATGCTCATCAGAGAACCGTATTCATGGTGCGCGTCTGCGTTGCGGCATAACCCCCACGAATATCCCGACGCGGAGAGCGCGATGCGCCTCTGGCGTGAGTCGTTGCACTCAGCCGCGCGGAACAAAGCTATCTTATCTGAAAGGGCTTTTGTTGCCTCCTATGAAGAATTGATTCGCGACCCTGAAACCCTGATGAGGCGCATCGCCGCGTGGCTCGGGATCGCTTGGCAGGATTCTCTCGCCGTTCCCACGTTTCAGCAAATGCCCATCAAGGCGAATGCGCACGATGCCGTCGCTTCCTACGGAATCATCGATGCGCCGGCAAAGCGCGGAGAGCAATTGACACAATCCACTCGCAAGACCGTCGCCGAATTTTCCGATGGCTGGGAAATGCTCTTTCAGGATATCCGGTCGTGAGCAGCGGGCGTTCCCAAAGCGCCGCACCCATTTTCGTGGTAGGCTTCCCACGCTCAGGCACCACCTTGGTGCAATTGATTTTGGCGGCCGCAGATGGGCTCGCCTCGGCACCTGAAACGCATTTCTTCACGCATTGTTTGCCGGAACTTTCTCCCGCGGAAGCTGGCAATGCGCTTTCAAGCGGCGAAGTCAAGGCAGTGCTTCAACGCCTGCGAGAAAAGCCGCACATCAACCTCGATGCTGATGACGCTTCGATAGCTGCGCTCGCAGCGGCTGGAAAAGCTACGCCTGCAGTGCTTCTTGATTGCATTATGAAACAACTTATTGGCAATAGACCCGGCATCCGGCGGTGGATTGAAAAAACGCCGCGGCATGGGACGCGGCTTGACGTAATTCGCGCGTGTTATCCGCAAGCCCCCATCATTCATGTGGTGCGAGATCCACGGGACGTCGTGAGTTCTGAGGTCAACCCACAAACATACGCCTCTGAATTAGAGCATGAGCGCGCGATCATACGAAAGGCGCACGAGTGGTGTGCGCAAATCACTGCGGAATTGTGCGCCGCCAACATAGATAGCAACATCTTAACGATTCGTTATGAAGATTTAATTGCCACTCCCGAAACGACATGCCGGCGCGTCTTTGCCTTTATTGAAGAACCTTGGCGCTCAGATTATTTGGTCACGTTCTCGAACGCATATGATTCGGTCATTACATCATGGGAGGATGCGCACAAGCAACTGGCAGCAGCGGGCGCGCTGATTGATCGGCGCGGCATTTGGAGAGAGCGCATGCCCGTACGCTATGCTCGCCTCGTCGAACGGCTCGCATGGAGTCATATGAAAAAACTAGGATACCGCAGTTGCGATCCCCCGGCGGTGGCCTGGGTTCGCTCGCTTGCCAGAATGCCCATGCGCGCCGGGCGCTTCGTACGCAGCCGCCTTCGGCGCGGCGCCATTGCGTGAACTGGCAAAGGGCTAGCATGGCCATAGAAAAGCCGTACATCGTAGGCATCATCCCCGCGCGCATGGGTTCTTCGCGCTTTCCGGGAAAACCCCTCGCGCGCCTGTTGGGGGTTCCGATGGTCGGGCACTGTCTGTGCCACGCGGAGTTGTGTCCGGCGATCGAAGACGTGCGCGTCGCCACGTGCGACGAAGAAATTGCAGAATACGTCAGGAGCATTGGCGGCAAGGCCATCATGACGTCGGACGCGCATGAACGCGCCAGCGACCGCACGGCGGAGGCCGTGGCGAAACTCGAGGCGGAGCGAGGACGGCCCGTCGACATCGTTGTCATGATTCAAGGCGATGAGCCTATGCTTCGTCCCGAAATGATTGAGCAGGCCATCGCCCCCATGCTCGATGATGCGGGCGTCGAGGTCGTGAATCTGATGGCGCGCATTCAGTCGGATGCCGAACATGATGACCCGAATGAGGTCAAGGTTGTGACGGCCCCAAATGGGAATGCGCTCTATTTTTCGCGCGAAGCGATTCCTTCAAGGCGCAAGGGGGCAACCGGGGCCGCGCGCTGGAAACAAGTCTGCATCATTCCGTTTCGCCGCTCCTTTCTTCAGCAGTTCAATGAGCTTCCTCAGACGCCGCTCGAAATTGCAGAGAGCGTCGACATGATGCGCGTACTCGAACATGGTTATCAGGTGCGCATGGCGCCTACGCACCATGAGATTTTCAGCGTCGACACTGAGGGCGACCGGGCGAAGGTGGAAGCGCTGCTAGAACATGACCCTCTTGTGCAGCAATACCGCGAGCGGGCGCTGCCCGCGGGGGCATCTTAACGTGCCGGCGCCTTTCGCGCGTGCGATTCGCGCCATCCGGAGCGAGGGCCCCGGCCATGCGTGGCTGCGCGCACGAGAAAAGGCGGCGTTTACGGTGCAGCGCCATCCTGTCTTCAGCCCGATTCGGCCCGCACTTTGCCAACATGAATGGCGGCGGCGGCGGCGCGAGATAATCGAGGCGCCACCTCCCCATGACCCCTATGCGTGGATTAACGAACTTCGCCGGCTTCGCGGCAAATGGGGCTGCTTTCCACATGCGCCTCAAGACGTGGCGAGACGCATGCGGAAGCTCAAGAATTCCTACGCTGGTCAGCACGCTTTCGTAATGGGCAATGGGCCGAGTCTAAATCAGATGGATCTCGAACGCTTCAGCAATGAGATTGTGTTCGGAGCCAATCGCTGCTGGCTATTATACGATCGAATTTCGTGGCGCCCCGCCTTTCATGCGGCATGCGACGTACGGGTTGTTCCTGACATCGCGGATGAATTCAACGCGCAGATTGCTGGGAGCCCCAACACAACTTTCTTTTTCCCGATCGAGTTCAGGGAGCAGCGCATCTTGCATGACCTTCCAAACATCACCTGGTACTGGAATACCGCATACTTGCAGGGTGCGTCATCGGAGGAGTTATTCTCCCTCGACGCAGCCCGGCAGGTTGTTGAAGGGCGCACCGTCACGGTAGCGAATCTGCAACTTGCCGCCTATCTTGGATTCAACCCCATTTACCTCATCGGATGCGATACAAACTATGTGATTCATGAGACGGTCACGGTTCACGAAGGAGATTCCAGGGCGCTGACATCGCAGCAAGATGACGACCCCAATCACTTTGATCCGCGCTATTTTGGGAAGGGGCGAAAATGGCACGACCCAAGTGTGCATCTGATGCTCGAACACTACGGGCATGCGAAGAAGGTCTGCGATGCGGCAGGGATTCAAGTCTTTAACGCAACGGTTGGCGGCATGCTCGAAATCTTTCCCCGCGTCGACTATCGGTCCGTGTCCGGCAAATGAGCGCCTTCAGGCCATGCCCCTATGCGTATTGCCGTTTGGCATAACCTTAAGGGCGGCGGCGCGAAACGGGCGCTGTATGAGCAGGCCAAGCGCCTTGCCGCATGGGGGCACGCGATCGAAACGTGGTGTCCGGAAACCGCCGACACCGAATTCCTTCCCCTCAGCCATTTTGGAAAGCGGCGCGTTTTGCCGCTCGCACGTGTCTCAAGTCACACCGCTTACTTTCCTGGCACGCGTTCCGCGTCGGAAACATACAATGCTATCGAATCCATGCGGGCACATTGCGCAGCCTGCGCGGCTGAGATCAACGCGGCGCAATTTGACGTAGTCCTGGTTGCCAGTTGCTACCAGACCGCCGCCGCCCCGCTCGGGCACTATCTTAAAACTCCCAGCCTGCTTTTCTTGATGGAACCCCGGCGGGCGCTTTACGAGGCGGATCCCCTCTGGCCCTGGAGCGCACCTAAACGAACAGCCTCGCATGCCAAAGGTTTGAGACACGCCAAGCGCCTGATAGAAAATGCGATGAATGTGCACGCGCTTCGCGTACAGGCGCGAGAGGAACGCGCAAACGCCGCGGCACATGCCGCCATCGCAACCTGTTCAAGCTTCGCCCGTGAAGCAATAATGCGGGCCTACGGACTCGACGCGCGCGTCATCCCCTGCGGCGTCGACACCCACTTTTTTCGGCCAGGGCCAACAGCGGAAGTTGAGCCATATGTCCTGGGCTTAGGGCATTTTCATCCGGTCAAACGCGTGGACCTGGCGATCACGGCCCTAGCGGCGCTCCCGAAATCCTGCCGCCCCATCTTGAAGTGGATGGGCAATTTAGCGGGAGACAATTATCTGGCGATGTGCCAGCGTTTAGCGGCTGATAGTGGTGTTGGTTTCGAGCCTATTCGCGCGGCGGGCGATGCCATGGTATTGCGGCATCTCCAGAAAGCGAGGCTCCTGCTGTTTACGAGCCGGCTAGAGCCGCTTGGACTGGCCCCCTTGGAGGCGGGCGCATGCGGCAGACCCGTCGTCGCGATAGCTGAAGGGGGGCCGCGCGAGACGATTCTCCACGAACAGACCGGCCTTCTTGTGGGCAATGCTGACCCCCATTTGCTCGGGGAGGCCGTCAAGGCGTTATGGCTCGACCCTGCACGAGCCAATGCTTATGGCCATGCCGCGCGGCAACACGTCGAAACACATTGGCAATGGGAACCTCATGTCCGGCAGCTTGAGGCACTCTTGAGCGATATCGTGCAATCACGGCCCGGCGGCTAGTGAGCTGATGAACTCTCGCCGTCATCGCCTTTAATGATGTCTTCGATGCCGTCCGGCGTGTCGAATCGGACAGGCGGCGGCGGCGGGGCATTGAGGCCGCGCGTTCGCTCGACAATCCCCAGGGCCTCCTCGCGGCCTCTCGCAAATGCTTGCGTCCTGTTCGCCGGGCCCGGATCCTGAGTGCCCCATTCTTCCTCACGGCGCATGTAGAACGTCTGTGTTGGGAATGCAAACTCGATGCTAAGCCTTTCGGCCAGGCGCAAAATGTCGAGGAACAGCCGGTGGCGCTCGCGCAATTCCGTCCCCCAATCGGGACACTCGATAAAGCAATACACCAGGATGTCGAGAGACGCCGCGCCGTACTCATAGAAGTAGACGTGAAAATAGTCTTTGCGCGTATAGGGCTGCTGCCGAATGAGTTCACGTATGCCTTCGCAAAACGCCTCGATTTTCCCGGGCGGCGTGTCATACGTCAGCGACAGCGTGTGCCGGATGCGGCGAAAGCGGCGGGCGCCGTAATTGTCAATAACGGAATTGGCGATCTCGCTATTCGGGATGGTGACCCGCGAATTGTAAAAGGTTCGGATGGCCGTGCTGCGAATGCCGACGGACTCGACATTGCCCTCAACTCCTTTGACTTGCACCCAATCGCCAATTTCGAAAGGGCGGTCCGCGAGAATCATGATGGAGCCAAACAAATGCGCAAGCGTTTCGCGCGCGGCTAGCGCCACGGCCAAGCCGCCGATTCCCAGGCCGGCAAGCAGCTGAGGCCAACTCTGTGGAAACACGCTTGAAACAATCGCGACCACACCCGCTATAAGCACAAACAGCTTCAGGCTGCGCATGACGAGCGGCACGAGCAGGTCGTCAAATTTGTTCTGTGTTTGAGCGGCGCGTGCGGAAAGGAAGTTGCACACGACGTCGACGAGCTTATAGGCCGCCCAAATGACGCCGCCATAGGTAATGGTGATGGCGGCTGTGTACAGAATGTTGAGCACCCAGGGTGGGAGCGGCAAGAGATAGAGTCCGAGCAGCCAGACCCAAGCCATAAAGGTCAGGCGTATGGGCGTGGCAAACTTCCGGACTCTTTCGACGTCAAGTTTGTAATGGCCTCGGGCGAATACTAATCGGAGCACGCCGACGAGCAGCAGAGTAAACAGTCGTGCCAGCAACATGCCGGTGAAGATGATGAGAAAGAGCGCAATCCACTGCCAGGTCTCTAAGATGAAGTGCTGCTGCAGGAGGCTCGGCGCGAACGTGACCACCCAGCTTTGGACTCGGAGGGACAAATTGCGCGGGCCATCGTCATCCTGGCCGGCGCGCCGCGGCAATTCCAGTGCCTCTCGGTAATAGCCGCTCAAATTTCCGAGCGTGTCGCTGGTAAACTTCCAGCCGCTTGTATCGGGTTCCCCTGTATCGATGCGCGCGATGACGAGGCGCCCGATGCCGGGCAGCTCGTGAATGTATGCATCCCCCTCCCGGCGGTCAGGCAGCGTTTGATAGACGACGGGATCGAATCGATCGAGCGTGAACTTGAGTTGTTCGGCGTAGACCGCACCGATGATTTCGCGGACGGCCTCCCCTACTTGAGACAGCTCGAGCGCAAGGAGAGCCTCGTCGCGTCCGCCCTCATTCCAGGCATGCATCCCCTCGAGAAATGTGCGCATTGTGGTGCGGGGCGAAAGCAGCAAGGGATTGAGCTGCAGAGCCTCATCTACGCCGTTGGCTTCCCGAGAAGCCTCGAGGGCGAGAAACTCCTCGTGATACGCAGGGATGCGCTCGACACTCTGGCTGTTGATCCGCCATAGGCCGTCGTCATATTGCCGCATTGTAATCGTGGCATCGCCAAATCCGAGGGGGAGGTCGATGCTGCGGAGGCTGGATTCTTCCGGAATGTCTTCCAGAATCACCGTGCGGCTATTGAGTATTTCAAAAAGCTTGCGGGCCCGGTCTGCCCCGGCTGCCGAGCGCTCGCGTTCGGGGATTTCGTCCAGGTAGAGGCATCGCAGGGCGCTTGCCATAGCCGACGCATCGCCCGAGGCAACCGCGTCCATCGCCTCTAAGAAGGTTCGCACCGCCGAGCGTGGCGTGGCCAACAGTTCACTGGCCGTCTTTGCTCCCACCTCTCCGGGCAATAAGACCGCTTCGCCAGGCTCCTGGGCGGACGTTGCAAGGATGACCGCTGCCAGGAACAAGACAGCGCCTAGCAAGCCGCGAACAAGGAGGGATGCGCGATTACGGTTCATGGGTCCATTCACGTAGACTGTGGGAATCGAAGCCGGAGTGTAGACCCCCGCATGAGTGCTCTTCAACAGCAGCCCCCGCGCCGTCCAGGATGCCATCCGGCTGTCTTGTTTGCTGGGCTCTTCTTGCTGACTTTTTTCACGCGCATGAGTCTTGGCGTTGCCTTGTTGCATGGGTGGGACGAGTGGATTCTTACGGGCATTTCGCAGCGTGTCGGTCAACGTTTCCTGCCCGAACTCGACTTCAATGACCTGATGTCGCCGACCGTCTATTCTTATCCGCCGTTCTTCTTCTGGGTCAATGGCGCAGTCATAGGTCTCTTCGGTCCGGGCATGGCGTCCTACCGCATCGTCACAGCATTGACGGAGGCCTTAGCGGTGGTGCTCGTGGCGGCCATTGCTTGGGAGCGAGGGGCGCGGCTACATGTGGCAATGGTTGCGGGCATCCTCGCTTCTGCGAGTTTATTTTTGGCTTACCACGAAACCGTTACCGTCGACTACATGCTGTCGTGTGCCGTGCTGGCCAGCGTGCTGTGCCTGCTCTGCTGCGAACGGCGCCCGGCGCCTCGATGGCTCTTTGCCGCGTTACTCCTGGGCGGATTAGCCTGCTTCGTTAAGTATCACGGGGTGGTGTACCACGCCATGCTATGCGCAATCGCCGCCGCCTGGCCACGCACGCGCAATGCCCTCTTCGCAGGCGACTCGATATTGGAGCGCGCGCGCACATGCGGCGCCTATGCCGCGGCGGCCCTTTTCTTTCCGCTCCTTCTGTTGGCCATCGAAGCATACACGTGGTACGAATTCGGCTGGAGCCGCACCCACATCGCCGAGGTCTTCCGTGTCATGACCTGGGATTCCTTTGTCGTCGGTCCGCTCTCCGGGCGCATCGAGCGGCCGGGCTGGCCGTATTACTTGGTCTACACGCTCGTCGAGGCTGGGCCTCTTGTGTGCGCGGCACTTCTTGCTGGCGCTGCGGCTGCGCTTGCCCGGCCCTCCCCCGGGCAAATAATCATCGCAGCGATCATCGTGGGCTGGTTTCTTTGGGCATCAACCGCGAGCCTCAAGAATGCCCGGTATGTGTTGCCCGCCGTCATGCTCGCGTTTGTGTACGCCGGCGCGTTGCTCGAGCATGCGCATGGACGCCCTGGTCGAAAATACGTGGCATACGCAACCATCCTCTTGGCCTTTTGCCAGGGAGCCTGGTTCAGTGGGGCGCGGGCCGCGGCCTACGTCCGGCACGCGGCTCAAGCGGAGGCCATGCTTGCGGCAATCAGCGAACATGTGCCGCCCGGCGCGACGATTTTGTCCGAAGCCGAGTGGTACGGTTATGCCCGAGAATATGGCGGCGTGCTGCAACCGCGGCTCATCTCCCCCATTTCGCCGCGATGGCAAGATGAAGCGGATGCGCTGTTGACCCACGCACGCGCTTTTGAGATGCGGGAAAGGCGCATGTTGTACGCGCAAGAGGACTACCTCGAACAACGCCGCAACCTGGTCGAAGAGTGGCCCAAAGTGTTTGATACCGGGACAGGCCCGCACCGCCAGACCTTGCACCTCCGGCCAGAGTGATTCGCGGAAAGCGAAGCCCGCAGTTCAATCGATACGCCCGGGCTGTGCTAAACTCCCGGTCATGCCAGCCGCTGCACTCGACACCGAGATCCTTACCGTCACTGCACTCACGCGCCGGATCAAGGGCTTGCTTGAGCGTGAGATTGGCCGCGTCTGGGTCAGCGGAGAAATCTCCAATTGGCGGGTCTCGCCCGCCGGGCATGCCTACTTCACGCTAAAAGACGACCAATCCGAACTCAGCGCGGTCATGTTTCGCGGGCAGCGCGAGCGCTTGCGCTTCGAACCGGACAGCGGCCTCGACGTCCTCGCGAACGGCGAGATTTCCGTCTATGAACGGCGCGGCAATTACCAAATCATTTGCCGGGAGTTGCAGCCGCGCGGCGTGGGCGCCTTGCAACTGGCTTTCGAAAAGCTCAAGGCGAAGCTTTCGGCGGAGGGCCTCTTCGACGAATCGCGCAAGAAGCCGCTCCCACTCCTGCCACAGCGCATCGGGATTGTGACCTCGCCAACGGGCGCGGCAATCCGCGACATCTTGAATGTCATCAACCGGCGATTTGCCAATGTGCACATCCTGCTGTACCCAGCCCGCGTGCAGGGCAACGAGGCCGCGCCGGAAATCGCGGCCGGCATTCAGGCTCTCGAACAATATGGCGTCGACGTCATGATCGTGGGGCGTGGCGGCGGTTCGCTGGAAGACCTTTGGGCCTTCAATGAAGAAGCCGTCGTGCGGGCCGTAGCCGATGCAGACACGCCCATCATCTCCGCTGTTGGCCACGAAGTCGATTTCACGCTATGTGATTTCGCCGCGGATGTCCGGGCGCCTACGCCCTCTGCCGCGGCCGAACTGGTTGTAAAGGAGCAGCAAGCGCTCATCGAACACGTAGCCCGTTTGCGCCAGCGCTTGGCGCGCGCCGCCCAAAGCCAGGTCGAGCGGCTTCGCGCACGATGGGCCGTGCCGGCTTCGAGCTACGTCTTTCGCAAGCCTGAAGAGTTGATCCGCCAGCGGCGCCAGCAAAGCGATGAATTGCGCCTCCGGCTCGAGGATGGCATGCGCATGCGCCTTGACGAGCAGCGCAACTACCTCAAGGGCATGCGACAGTCGCTCGCTTACCTGTCGCCAAGCAATCACGTGCAGCGTGCTCACGAGCGCCTGCGGACGAGCCGGGGCAGATTGTTTCGGGCCGGACCCTACGCACTCGAACGCAACCGCACGCGAGCCGCGCATGTGATGGCTCGTCTCGATGCGCTCAGTCCGCTCAAGATCCTCGGGCGCGGCTACAGCCTGGTGCGCGATGCGAAAAAGGAACGGCTCATCCGCGCTGCCCGGGAGCTTAAGGCAGGCGACACGGTTCACTTGACCTTTCATGAAGGCGAGGCATCCGCCACGATAGAGGAGATTAAGGAAGCAGACCATGGCTGAAGCCAAGTTCGAGAAAGATTTGGAGAAACTGGAAGCAATCGTCGAGGCGCTCGAGGAGGGCGGGCTACCTTTAGATGAGGCCTTGAAGAAGTTCGAACAGGGCATTGGCCTCGCCAAGCGCTGTGAAAAAGCCCTGTCGCAGGCGGAAAAGAAGATCGAATTGCTCACCAAGAATGCCGGCGGCGAGCTAGAGACCGAGGCGTTCGAGAGCGATGGCGCTGAGGAAGCGCCCCAAAAGAACGCCTCTGCTTCCGCCAAAGAAAAAGCTGGGACCGCTGATGCGGCCGATGACGAAGACGACGACGACGATGAGGAAGATGAGGACGACGACCAGAGCGAGCTTTTCTAGCCATGGACGCCGCTTCGTATCTGAATGAGCATGCGGCCCGCGTCAACAATGCTCTTCGCGCTGTCTTCACGGAATGCGGCGCGGCCCCGCCGCTATTGGTCGAGGCGATGGAGTACAGCCTTTTCGCCGGCGGCAAGCGGCTCCGCCCTGCCCTGGTGTTGGGCGCGTGCGAAATCGTGGGCGGCACGCCTGAGAGCGCCATGCCAGCCGCCTGCGCGGTCGAAATGATTCATACCTACTCGCTCATTCACGACGACCTTCCAGCGATGGATGACGACGACCTCCGCCGCGGCAAGCCCACGCTGCACCGGGCGTATGATGAAGCTACGGCCATCCTCGCTGGCGACACGATGCTGACCATGGCATTCGGCGTGCTCGCCGAAACGGGCAACCTGCAAGTGGTGCGTGAAGTGGCGGGCGCAGCGGGCATCGACGGCATGGCCGCCGGCCAACTCATCGACTTGCAAAGCGAGGGGAAGCATCTGGGCGTGGATGAACTGAAGCACATGCATGGCCTAAAGACCGGCGCGCTCATTCGGGTCAGCGTGCGCGCCGGGGCCATTCTCGGAGGGGCGCCGGATGACCAACTTAGGGCGCTGACCCAATACGGCGATGCCATCGGCCTGGCTTTTCAAATCGCGGACGACATTCTCGACGTGACCGGTACCGCGGGAGAATTGGGGAAGCCCCCCGGCAGCGATGTGCTGCACGACAAGTCGACATATGTCGGCGCATGCGGCCTCGAGGGCGCCCGTGCGCTGGCCAACGAAACCATGCAAACCGCCATCGGCGCGCTGGACCCGCTCGGCGCAGCGGCAGAACCGTTTCGGCTTCTCGCACGATACATCGTTGAGCGCGCCAACTAGCCGCGCACGAACTCCCTGACTCGTTTCATCGTTGCGCTCACTCGGGAATGTCAAAGCCCTCGCTCTCGCCCGGTTCGGAGTCTGCATGCACGATGAACAATTCCGTGACGAGCTGCCTGCCGGCGTGTCGTTCGATTGCATTCAGGATGTCGTATCGCGCGTATGCGTAGCGGTGCATCCAGACGGCGCTTTCGCATTCAATGGTAAGCCGGCCATCTTTCAAGGCCGAAGGCCGTCCATGCATGTAGAGCGGCTCCCCCGCGATTTCGGGCCAGGCCTCCCAGATGCGCGCCGCCTCGAGATGCTTCCCGAGGCCGCTTTCCTGCGTCATTTTGCTGAGAATATCGCCAACGGAAAAGGGCTCATTCATGCGTCAGGCGTCCCTCGTGCATGTGGAATCGTGCCGCCTGTGTCCCGGCCAATTCGGCCGCGGCGACGTTCGTCGTGGTAAGCAAGCATTGTACGCCCGCGGGAATGGCGCCAAACAAGGCCTCCGCCCGGGCGCGGTCGAGTTCCGACAAAACGTCGTCCAGCATGAGAATGGGAAGGCTGCCAGTCACTTCGTGAATGAGGCGCACCTCCGCCAGCTTGAGTGCGAGTGCGGCCGTGCGTTGCTGCCCCTGCGAACCAAACAGCCGGGCCGGCCGCCCGTCAATGGCTAAGGCAA